>JAQTRT010000026.1 GCA_028711675.1 bacterium
CTTCAGGAACGACGAAATGACCATTGTGAAAAAAGTGGTAGAGACCAAGGCCGTGATCGGCAAGTTCGAAGGGGAACTGAGGATGAAGCATATCGAACGGCTCCACAGGGGCCTTTCAGAGAGCATGCAAACCTCATCAATCCATTTCGACCTCATCGACCAGTATAAAAGGATCAACTCAAACATCGTAGGCATCGGGTATGTGATCCTGGGCCAGCTGTAGAAGAAGGCTTTACCCGGTTATCGGTATTCCAACCATGAAAATCCGGATCATAACAGGCGATCTAAAGCACAAGAACTTATTTGCACCCACAGGAAAACACAAGATCCGTTCCACAACAAGCCTGGTGAAAAAAGCCGTGATCGATATTTTCCAGCGGAAAATAGAGGACTCCTCTGTCCTGGACCTGTTCGCGGGCATAGGCAATGTAGGGATCGAGTTCCTGAGCAACCGCGCGAAAAAAGCCGTCTTTATCGAGATGAATTTCCATAATGCCGCCATCATCAGAAGGAACCTGGAAGAACTGAAGTTCCCGGAAGAAAAATATTCTGTCATCAACGACACGGCCGAGAAAGGCCTGGCCCGGCTCCATGAACAGTTCGATTTCATCTTCATGGACCCGCCGTACAGACAGAACATGGTCAGGGACATACTGGCCCGGATCTCGGACCTTGATATCATCCATGGGGACACTGTCATCATTGCCGAACACTCGCAGCAGGAGAAACCGGAAGAAAGGATCGGCCGCCTCTTCCGCACAGACTCGCGGAAATACGGCTCCACGATACTGGACTTCTATAAAAAGCAGAGCATTACTTCGGACGGATGATCCTGTACACCCGGGAAAGGTCATGGTCCCGGAATTTACCCGGTTCCTTTCTGTTCATACCGGCGTAATCAAGGGTCTTCGCGATCTTCCTCTCTTTATCCACCCAGCTGACAAAGAGCCCGCTGTGCTCCACCGAATTAAATTCAAGATTGATATGCATAAACCAGTCCCCGGGCTGGATGAGATCAATATCGGCATACGGGCCTTTCTTAGGTGAAGTAAAAACGGTCTTCCGCAGTTTAGGAGGATATCCCGCGCGGGTATAGGCCGCGTTGATGAAGTCGTAACAGCTCCCGACAATGATGACCTTTTCCACGAACGCCATTTGATACGCAGTCCATAAAACGGTATTTCCTGCTGTATTGGTCGATTCCTCGGCTGCCAGAGGAGCGGCAGCCAGGGACAGGAGCAGACAGACGGAAAGATATACCGATTGCAACCGGGACAGGTTTATCATGTTCAAACTCCTTACTTTATCGGGACATTCCGCGTGCATATATTGCCCGAAGCATCCTCGACACTGATGATCACGATGCCGGAATCCAAGGTATATTCAAAATGAAAGCTCTCGCGGACCGTGTCAAAGATCATGTCATCCGGGAATATATTGGTCCAGTCCTTGGTATCGGCTGAAAACGAGATCCTGGATATGATGGAAAGGCTGTCCCTGACCTTACCTTCGATCACATATGTATCCTTATCCTTCTTGGTGCATTTCACCTCGATCTCGGGAGGCGTATTATCGATGATATAGGCTTTGGAGACCATTTCGCCTGTCAGGCTGTTCCCGGTGCTGTTGGACGGAAGGTCATCGGCCGTGATCTTGAAATAATAGATACCGTCCGGCAGGATACGCGTATCGAATTTATAATTTTTTTCCTTGATTTTCTCCGCGAGCAGGATCCATTCCGAACCGTTCTTCCGCCTGGCATGGACGGAACAGGCCAGTTCGTCGTTATCCTGGTCTTTGGCTTCCCAGGAGAGCCCCAGTTCGAAATTCTTCAGATCGAACTTATAAGTCTTGTCCTTTTTCTCATCGACCTTGGTGCCTGTCCGGCTGTCCGAAAATTTTATGGAAAGTACATCCGGTCTCCTGTTCTTGATCAGATAAGGGATACGGACGGAATTGACCTCGGCCGTATTCTTTTCGTTTTTGGAAGAGATATTGATCCTGAACTGAAGGAAGCGGGCTGAGGGAGACTGGATGGCCGAACCGTTCTCATCCGTATACAGCCCCGACCAGTCGCTCCAGGTGTCATCCGCGATCTCCACGTTCCCGCTCCTGGTCTGGAGGGATACGGAACTGTCCCCGGCTTTTTTTATATCCCACTGAATGTTGCCCCACAGCGCCCAGCCCGTGGCATCCAGGACATCCGAGACATAGTTGCCGTCTTCCGCATAATAGGAATCAACAAAATACAGGTTGCCGATGTTGCCGGTCCCCAGAAGGATCTGCCCGTTCTTCAGCCGTGTGAAACAAAGGATCTGCTGGTCGTCCACCTGGCCGATCTTCTCCACTTTTCTGTCCCGGTAACGGTAAATCACTCCGTTATCCCCGCTCCCGATATACAGGTCTCCCCTGTCTCCCAGAAGGCTGAGGAAAACGGAATCCTGTGATTCCATGATCTTATTCACATACTCGTCCTCTTTGATCTCATAGACCGTGTTCATGACCGGTGATATCTTCTTGAACTGGTCCGTGTCGCCGAACATGTTCTTGTTCTGGCTCTGGGTCTGCTGAGGTTTCTGGTTCTGGTCCAACTTATCCTGTTTGTCCAGTTTGATCAGCTTGGACTCCTTATCCGATGTTCCGGCATAGATGATGCCGTCATGAAGAATCACGGAGTGGACTTCGCTCTGGCTGATCTGATAGACAACTTTTAAAGACCCGTCCGGCTTTAATTTATAGACCGCGCCTTTTTCCGACGTTCCCAGATAGATATTTTCCTTATTATCCGATGCAATGGACGTGATATAGCTCTCTTTGGTCAGGGCTTTTTCCTTTAACTCCTTTGTTTTCAGGTTCAGTTCATAAAGCACACCCGGAGGGCCTGTAGCGATGAGGATATTCCCTCTGTAAAACTGCATATCCCAGATGGACTCATCTTTTAAAACATAAAAGACCTCGCCCTTGCCGCCGGGACTGACCTTGTACACGATCCCCTTGGTCAGGGTCACGATATAAAGCGTATTATCCGGAGCGATAAGGATCCGGAACGCCGCCACCGATCCTGTTTCAAAGAATTTGGAAAGTTTATTGTTCTTATCCATTTTATAAACGATACCGTCATTCCCCGTAGCCAGGTATACGTTCCCCGCGCTGTCCTCCTTGATATCCCAGACGAAAACAGCATCCATACCGGAGACCTTCTTCAGCTTCGAACTCAGGGCGATAACGCCATCCTCGTTCAGTTTCAGGTTGTTCAGTTTCCCCTTATTGAACGCCTGGTAATTGTCCAGGGTCCAGTAAAAGGTCCCGGCTGAAAAAGCGGGTATGATACAGACCATCATCAAGACCAGCAGGCAAATGCACTTTTTCATAATCTCCTCTCTTATCATTAAAAAATAATTGCTCATTCAGAGACGGATCAGGATATTCTGACAGGATTAACAGGATTTAATTTTATATTTCAATAATAAAAAAATTTTCTTAATCCTGTGAATCCTGTCTATAAATCTTTCCCTTTACTTTTCATGATCCGGCATTCCGCGGTCTTTCTACTCATTCGGATTCTTTATCTCGAGGGTGAGGGAACATGCTCCCACCACGATATAATCGACAGGTATCTTGTTCTTGATCTGCATCAGGCTCCGGTCGCTGCTTGAATCGAGCGAATCTTGCAGTATGGAATAATAAGAACCGGGGAGCTTGTTCATGATCTCGCCGTTGATGACGACCCCTTTATCCTTGGTGACGCTCCACACAGCAAGGTCCGTGGCCCGGGGAAGGCTGTTATAGAGCCGGATGAGCTGTTCCAGGCTCTGCGGATTATATTTCTGGGGCGAGAGCAGATAATCCACATATTCCCTTTCCGGATCACTGGAAACGATAAGAGTGAACTTCTTATCCTCCAGGTTGGCCGGCAGCTGGATCGAGATATTCCTGTAAAACTCTTCGCCCCGGTACGGCTTCAGCTTTACTTTCAGCTCCACGGTCTCACCGGGATGGTATGCCCGTTTGGGAGCTATGATCTTCTTGATCTCGGCCACATGGATCCTGCTCTTGATACCGATATCCGCTTTCACGTTCTCTATCCGCACATTCTCGAATTTATTGTTCAGGAGATTGGCCAGGGGCGTCAGGAGGTACTGCATGGAATTCTTCAGGGAATCCGCAGTGGTCAGGCTGGACATGGTGTTGCTGATTTCAAGCTTCTTCCCTTTATCCAGCGTGATCTCAAAGGTGAAATCAAGAGTATTCTTCTCCTGGAAACTGCCCAGCATCTCCAGGGCGCTGTAGACGGCAATGGAGAGAAGGTTGGGCAGGTAATTATTATTACGGATGATATGATAATTATATTTACCGCGTGTATTGAAAAAATCATAATTAACCTGGACCGGCAGCATATCAGCCTGCTGGTTCAAGACACCGGCCACGCCTGCCAGCTGGTCCTGGTACGTACGGCCCACGATCTTCGTGGAGGTTCCCATCTTAAAGGAACGGTCCAGACCCGGGATCACGGTATGGATGTACGCGTGCGCAAGGGGGCAATCCGAACCGCCGGAAAAATGCATGGGATGGCCGAAGACAAGGACCTTGTTCCCGTTCGTGTAGGTCACGGTACCTATACCGCTCAAGGTAAGGTCCCCGGTCATCAGGTAAATACCCACTGCAGATCCGGGTTCGAATTTCCTGGGTATCTCGAGCTGGTCGAAATTGGAATAACTATCTGCGGTCATGGGTATGAAGTTCATCTGCTCCAGCTCGTTCCGGTACAGGGAAACCAGGTTCTCCGAACCGTTTCCGATGACAAGAGGGACTTTAATACTCCGAAGACCGTCCGATGAAGCGTATTGTTTCCCTTCCGGCGGCGGAACGTATCCGGAGGAAGTCCTGGTATCCTCTTTTTTTAAAATATCAAGCATATCTTCTATAGGCGTGATACCGGCCAGAGCTTCTTTCAGGAAAGAACCGGAAAAAGCAAGAGCGCCGATCAGCTTGTTATTGATATAAACAGGACTTCCGCTCATCCCTGCGATCACACCGGCCTTTTCAATATCCGGATGGCCGCTGATCCTGGCCCAGATCATGCCTGACCGGGGCCTTGTCTTCCTCGATACGGTGATGATCTCCACATCGAACCTTTCTATCTTGACGCCTTTAAAAACGCTCAGACCATATCCTTTCATACCCGGCCGGATATCTTTCAACGGCATGATCTCCGTACCGGCCAGGACCGGTGTTCCCAGGAGCAGCAGGAAAGCGATTATCTTGACTCTTTTCATGGATGCATTATTCCTTTTGACTAAATTGGGCGGAGCAGGACATTCCGTCATCCCATATGCTACAGGCCGCTCAGGACCTCTTTCCAGCCTGAAACCCGTTCCATGTTCTCCTTTTTTATAGCAGACTGGTTCCAGGGATAGTCGAACAGATAGACCTTCATGCCTTCATTGACAAAATGAAGGGCATTCTCCAGCTTATCCTCTATAACGGCGTTCAGCAAGATATTATTCTGGAGCACTCTCGATAATTTGGATTCATTCTCCGTCAGCATCAACAGTTCGTCATAATGGATCTTATTGTTGTTCAGCCACTCGATGGTGACCTCTTTCAGCTTCTCGTCCCTGGCTGTAATGATGATAATGGCATATTTATCCTTGAGATAATCGATACTGGTCTTGGCATTGCTGATAAGGGGGATCTCCAGCCAGAACCTGCCTGTATTGAAATACTCCCAGAATTCCATCATCTTCTCTTCTGTGATGCCCAGGATCTTTTCATAATAGAACTGGGTGATATCTTTCCGCTTTAAATTTAAATTATAATACTGATTGATATATTTCCGGAAAATCTTATCGCTGTCCCCTATAACGCCATCAATATCGATGCCAATGGCCTTTTTATACATTCTGATACTCCTCCCGTCTCTCCTTGTACAGGGGGAATTTCTCACACAGCTTCAGGACCTGGTCCGAGACCTGTTTCAGCCTGCTCTCATCCTGGGGGTGGGCGATCACCTGGTCCATCAGGTCCGCAATGGTCTCCATTTCTTTTTCCTTCATTCCTCTTGTCGTGAGCGAAGGGGTCCCGATCCGGATACCGCTTGTAACAGCCGGCGGCTTGTCATCAAATGGGAGCATGTTCTTATTCACGATGATACCGGCTTTCTCCAGGCATATTTCAGCGTCCTTGCCTGTGACGTTCTTATTCCGGAGATCAAGGAGCATCAGGTGATTGTCCGTACCTCCGGAAACAAGCTTGAACCCGTGCGCTGTCAGGGAACCCGAGAGAGCCTTGGCATTGAGAACGATCTGCTTCTGGTACTGTTTGAACTCCGGAACCGATGCTTCCTTAAAAGCCACTGCTTTCGCCGCAATGACGTGCATCAGAGGGCCTCCCTGGATACCGGGAAAGACCATCTTATCGATCTGTTTGGCATACATGGATTTACACAAGATCATGCCTCCCCGCGGCCCGCGCAGGGTTTTATGGGTGGTCGTTGTGACGAAATCAGAGAACGGAATTGGAGAAGGGTGTTCTCCCGCTGCCACCAGACCTGCAATATGAGCCATATCGACCATCAGGAGGGCATTCACTTTTTTAGCTATATCGGCGAACCGGGGAAAGTCTATGGTACGCGGATAAGCCGATGCTCCGGCCACGATCATCCGCGGTTCATGGAGCATGGCCAGCTTCTCTACTTCTTTGTAATTGATATATCCGGTCTCCTTATCCACGCCGTAGAAGACCACTTTATAGAATTTTCCGGAAAAATTAACAGGGCTGCCGTGGGTCAGATGGCCTCCGTGTGACAGGTTCATAGCAAGAATGGTATCGCCCGCGTTGATCGAGGAAAAATAAACCGCCATATTAGCCTGGGACCCGGAATGCGGCTGGACATTGACATGTTCTGCCTGGAACAGGTCCTTGGCGCGCTGGACAGCCAGTTCTTCCGCCACATCCACAAACTCGCAGCCGCCGTAATACCGTTTATGGGGATACCCCTCCGCATATTTATTCGTCATGATACTGCCCTGGGCCTCCAGGACCGCCTCGGACACGAAATTTTCCGATGCGATCAGCTGAAGTTTTGTATGTTGTTTCAAGGTCTCGTTGTAAATGGCTTCGGCGATCTCTTTATCCGTTCTTTTTAAATTTTTCATGGTTTATACCCTGTTTTTTAATTCTTTAACTGCTTAATCAATATATCAATATATTTTTTAATTTCAAGAAAAGATTTTTCATAAGAGGAGAGGCTGTCTCCGGCCGGGTCCTTGATATCATACTCCTCCCTGTTGATCTCCGAAAGAAGAAAGATTTTATTACTGAACTCCGGATAATTTTCCAGGACATATTCTTTCTGCTTCTGCTCCATGAAATAAGCGTATTCCGAATCCCGGAGAAGATCCCTGGTAAGGGCGGTGGAACGAAAACTCCCCGGCACCCGGACATGATACTGGTCAAGCGTATGGCTGGCATACTCCGAGATCCTGTTCTCTCCGCCGGCCATAATTCCCGCTGATTCCGCGTAAAAACCGATATTTTTAATGTTCCTGATCTGATCGTTGAAATATATTTCAGCCATGGGGCTCCGGCAGGTATTGCCTGTGCAAACGAACAGGATCATTTTCATAATGAAAAAATTTACTCTATTTTATTCGCAAGTCAATACTTATTATGCGGCCAGGGGAAGCTCAGCAGGGAAATTCAATGGTGAATTTTGAACCTGCGTTGACCTGACTTTCACATGTGATCTTGGAGTGATGTTCTGACACGATCTTTTCCACAATGGACAATCCCAGGCCGGTCCCCTCCTCTTTGGTCGTGAAGTACGGGTCGAAGATCTTATCGATCTCCTCCGGAGGAATGCCTTTCCCGTTGTCCTCGATCTCAAGATAAACGAACCTGCCGAAGATATTAAATTTGGAATAAGTCCTGATCCTGATGGAAGCGTTCCTGATATCCTTCAGGGCATGGACGCTGTTGTTCAAAAGATTAATGATCACTTCCTTTATCTTTGTATCGTCAATGTTGATAAGAGGAAGGTCCTTCTCCAGATCCGTCGTGAAACGGATATGCTCCAGACCCGAGAAAACGTTCAGGGTATCGATGACGACATGGTTCAGGTTCTTGACGCCGATGCTGAGCTGGGGGATCTTGGCAAATTCCGAGAATTCCTTGATCAGCAGTTCGAGCCGTTTCACCTCTTCCAGGATGGTCGCTGTGGACTTATCGAAAATCTCCGGAAAATTCTCATCCCCTATCTTCTTCTGGAGCCGCTCGATGGAAAGACGGATGGGCGTCAGGGGATTCCTGATCTCGTGAGCCATGCGCTGGGCGATATCGCGCCAGGCCGACAGACGCTGGGTATGGATAAGGGCTTGTTTGCTGGCCAGGAGCTCTTTGGTCATCTGGTTGAAGGAATTGATAAGAAGTTTGATCTCATCCTTGGCGTTATAAGATATCTCGAAGCTCAGGTCGCCCGAAGCGATGCGTTTCGTACCGTCCAGAAGTATCTTAATGGGTTCGGAGATGGAACGCGACAGAAAATAGCTCACAATGATGGCGATAAAAAAAACAGTAAGGGTCATGATGATGACGAGGAGCGTGGTCAGTCCTTTCACCACGGGTTTTTTATACAATTCCATCTGCTTATAAGCCTGGAGCGAGTTGGCGATCTTATTGGCCTCATCGGAAAAATCGCCGGGCAGTAATTTGACGAGTACCAGGCCGCCGGCATAATCCCCGCCCGCCCCTGATTCAAAGACAGGGGTATAACCGATGACATACTCCGTATCATTTTCCCGGGACATCTGCACGAACGGTGTCCGTTTGTTGTAATAATACAACCAGGCTTTGTCGAAGATATGCCGGATGATCCGGGTCTGCTGGTATTCGTAGCGGATGGCATTGGTCCTGCCGATGAGGAACAGGGAATCGATCCTGCTATTCCGGCAGGCTGCTTTCAGGGTGTTCAGGGACTTCTGGTTCATTTTCCCGAAGACAAGGCTGTTCCGGACAGCACTCTCTTCCTTGAACTGGTTCAGGGAAAAACGCACGTGCTCCTTCCTCTCCTCCAGGATATTAGAAACGAAATCCAGGCCGTAGCTGAGGGATTCCTCGATGGATTTTGTGAGCCAGATCTCCAGGCTCTTGTTCAGCAGATTATTGGTCAGGATAGTGAGCGGGATAATGGGAATAAGAGCGATGAAAGAGAAAGCCAGAATGAGCCGGGCCTGGAACTTATTGGCCTTCCTCAGATTAAACCGGTTAAAGACCAGTTTGAAAAGGCCTACGATGATGCCGTACAATAAGATAGTGGGTATAATAAGGAAAAAATAAAGGATGAATCCGAACCGTTTGTCCAGAACGGCAATATTATAAAAATGATTGATAACGAACAGCTGCACGATGATAACAGCCAGCAGGATCAGAATGTGTTTTAAGATGAACTTAATCCTGTAATTTATTTTAAATCTTTTGTTTTCCATGATGTTTGGAAGCCCCTGACCGTGACCAGGTCGAATATCCAGCTCAGAGGGGGGAAGAGCTTGACCGATTCCAGGTTCACCTTGACCTTGATATAATACGATTCCGTTTTATCCAGTTTATCCTCATCCGTAAGGAACAGGCTGTTCAGTTCCATCAGTTTTTTATTGATCTCGCCTTTGGTCTGGAACTTGAACTTGGTTTTCCCCTCCTCAAGATAATAAGCCTTTTCCCAGATGTTATACTGGACGATCTTCTTATAATCGATCTCAACTATCTTGGAATCAGAAAAATAAAAGAACGGGGTTATCTTGTACAGGTTGACCGTATAGACGATGGTTACCTTGACCCCGTTATGCAGGTAATCAAAGATCTCCGCCGGAATATCATTGTCCAGAGCCACGCTTACAATGATCTTATTGTTGGTCCGGACCGTCTCTATGCTCTTTATTTCCTGGGCGGACACGTTCCGCGCAAGAAAAAGAAGCACAGTAAAGAGCAGCAGGCTTAATGATTTCATTCTTCGCATATCGTTTGACCTAAAAATTCTTATTCCATGAAACAGAGGCCCTGTTAAAGCTGAGGTTGTACTGCAGCCCCGTCTGCGACACCTTCATCTTGTTCAACTCATTATACCGTTTCGCGGAGGACATGGCATCCACGATACTGTAAAGCCGCGACCCGAAATAAAAAGCCACAAAACCCAGGATCAGGCCCTGGTCCGTATCGGTCAGCTCGTTCCATTTTACGATGTTATCATCCTGGCCATTGGTATATTTATCATTGAGGGCCGAAGCCATCCAGATGAGCATACCTTTCTGGACCAGGTCCACCAGGACGAAAATCGAGCCCTTGGTGTAATCCTTGACATAGAACTGCCCCAGCCCCAGCATGGTAGCGGAAAGGAAACCGGCCACGAACGGATCCTTTTCCTCAAAATAAGCCGTATCCTTGCAGAAGGAACAGTTGATGCCGACAACAAGGATCAGAAAGATGATCACGCCGGATTTTATTATCTTTTTCATATCCTTTCTCCTTAAAACCTGTAATTCATCATAAAATAATTATCCGATGCTATGTTCATGTATTGAAAGGAGAGGCGGGAGCTCCCGCTCTCCATCTCCCGGTTGACTGTCACAGTGGTCCTGATGGCATCGATCACGTTAAACACGTGGAAGGCTATGTACGAAACAGCCAGGGTAATGGCAATGGTCTTATCCTTCTTGGAAACATATTCCTTGGGTTTAACGTTGAACTGGAAACCGATATCCTTGTTCACGCTGAAGTTCAGGTCCGCGATGGTAAGCACGGCTGAAATGAACAGCGTATTCTCCACCACCCAGTATATGCTCCCTTTCAGGTACTGGCCGGCATAGAACTGGCCCAGACCGGGCATGTACCAGGAAAGGACACCGGCCAGGATAGGATCACGTTTATTCACGGTGTCTGCCGGGCAGAGGCCTGAAAGCAGGAACATCAGCACGATGATCATAAAAAAAGTTCGTTTAATCATGGTTTTATTCACCCTCCAACAGTAGTTTGCTCAACACATCCAGGGCTTTCACTTCATCCTTGCCTTTTATCATCAGCATCAGTTTTGTATTGTATTTAGCTCCCAGAGTAAGCATGTTTAAAATACTCTTCCCGTTTACAGTCTCGCCATCCTTGACGATCTTGATGTCCGACTTGAACTTTTGGGCGTGGTTGACAAAATCAGCCACGGGTTTGGCATGAAGGCCTTCTTTCATTTTTATTACGATCTCTCTTTGAACCATGGATCTGCTTTTCCTTTTTAAATATTAACAATCAGGATAACGATCAGGTAAAGGATATATGTGACGGCCGGGATCATGACCTTATTGATCCTGTAAAAAAGCATCAGGATCAGGAAGATGGACACCACCTCGATCATAATAGGGAACGAGAGGGCCTGGATATTCAGGTCCAGCAGGCCGTACCGGTACCGCAGCAGGAGAAAAAATCCGCTTCCCCACATGATGAGCCCGACCCTTTTTATCAGAGATATCTGATGCTGGATGTCCATATTGGCGATCTTGAATATCACGTTCAGTCCGTTCCGGTAGCCGATCAGAAGGCCGATGAACCGGAAGAACACGTTCAGGATAAGGTTGTAAACCAGAAAAAAGACAAGTACGCCCCAGTAACACTTGAAAAAGACAAGGATGGAACAGATGAGCGCCAGGAAAGACGGGGCCATCTGCCAGCTGATGGCGTCGCCCAGAGCCGCCAGAGGCGACATGATATCGAATTTGAATTTCCTCAGCTTATCCTCGTTATTCTCCTGGAGAAAACGGATGGCCACACCCATGACAAAGGAGACCAGATACGGATTGGTATTGAAATACTCGAAATTCTTTACCAGGAAATCCTGGACAGCCTGTTTGTTCTTCTTGATCTTCCTGACAAGCGGATACAATACGTAAATGAACCCGAAATTCTGGAAATACTTGTCATTGATCAGGTTCTGGTACAAAAAGCTGCGCAAATAAAGGTGGAACCAGTCTTTTAATGTTATTTCATAGTTCATAACGGTACATCTTCAGCCGGTAAAGGATCAATAAAACAGAATAGCTGAACAAACCAAGCGGGATAAATATCAATAACGGCTGTTTGATAAAAAAGTTCAGGAAAAAACTGGCCAGGATGCCTATGACGATAAAGACGGATTTAAAATGCACATCAAAACTGTTCAGGAGGTAGGAAAAAGCCAGGAGGGGGAGGAAAAACAGGGCATTCTCGAGAATGATGTTGATATAAAAAGAGACGATGAATATCCTGATAATATACCGGAATAATAAGATGCCGATATAACTGCCCAGCAGGACACTGATCAGAAAAAGGACATAATCAAAAGAAAGGCTGTGGAGATTATAGACCGTAAATTCGATCCTTCCTTTCTGCAGCTTCTTCAGAAAATGTTCTACGAGTACGGTATTTCTCTTCCAGACGGCCTTGACCATGCGTTTGGTTAAATGGCCCCAGAACATGCTGTACAAGATGATGACAGGGAGCAGGGCCCCTGTTTTATAGATATGGAAATAAAAAGTAAGGATAATGGCTATACCCGTCACAATGGTGCCGTTGGGAGGGATGAAGGCGCCGATGGGGATAAGATTGATGAGGATCAGTTCGATAATGCATCCGATAAAAATACCGAGATACAGGTTATTGAGCAGCAGCCCCAGGATGGCGCTTGTCACGATGGGACGGGAAACCCCGGACAGGAAAACATTATACACGTCCAGGGCCAGGAGAGCCGTGATGATCGAATATTTAATAATAAACCAGTGTTCCATAATTATTTAAATTTTTGTAATAATCTGTTCACGTCCAGTTCTTCGTCCATGGGCAGAGCCCTGCCTTCCAGCCTGATGTTCATGCTGAGGAGCTTCTCAAGGAATTCCTTCTCCTCCTGGTTGACGGAGATATTTTCCGCGATCATCTGGCAGCCGTCCTCCATGTACAGGCCGCCGATATTGATCACACTGGCGTGGATACCGCGGCTGACCAGTTCATAGGCATCTTTCGGGTATTTTACAAGCAGCATGGTATCCAGTTTCTGCCACGCCTCTTTCTGGTACGCTTCCACAGTCTGCTCGAGCGTAAAAAAATCGACGGAAAGCTCCTGAGGTATGGCGAACTTCAGCATCTGCAGTTTCACCGTATCGCGGGACAACTCGTCGTTGGCCACTACGATCTTGTTCAGGTTCAGGGTCTTGGCCCAGCCCACGATCACCTGACCATGGATGAGCCGGTTGTCCACACGGAAAATAAAAACAGGATTATGCATCATCATTTGATCCACGGATTGACATACACCAGGAGTTTTTCCCTCCTTTTGTCCAGTTCCGCCGCCAGTTTATCCAGGGCATGCGCTTTCCTCAGAAAGATAGCTTCCAGCACAAAACCCAGGTTGAACCCGGCGAACAACCTGACATTCTCTTCTTTGATATAATCCGAACATGCATTGTAACAACTGCCGCCGATCAGGTCCACCAGGACCAGGACCGGCCTCTTGCCGTTCTTCTTCATGAATTCATCCAGCATTTTCCTGAACTCATCAAAGGAGAGACAGGGCTTGAAATTGATGAAATGCACGTCTTCCACTGTTCCCGCGATGAGCTTGACCGTTTTTACCATTTCCTCGGCCAGGCCCCCGTGCGACAAGAGCAGGATAACGGTCTCATTTTTCATTGACGTTTTCCTTCATCATATTCAATAATTTTGTATTCAGGATGGACGCGGTATGCTCGCCCATCTGTTCCAGCCTCATGTTCTTGGCTACGGTCTCGATGATGACCGGGATGTTCCTTCCCGGTTTGACCGGTATCACCAGGAGAGGCACGTTCATGCCGAAAACATTATAGGTCTCTCTGGTCAACCCGATCCGCTCGTAGTTCTTGTGCTTCTTCCAGTCCTCCAGGATCACGACAAGGTCAACGGTCTTCTTTTCCCGCACGGCCCCTACGCCGAACAGACTCTTGATATCCACGATACCGATACCCCTGATCTCCAGGTAATATTTGATCAGCTCATGCCCTTCCGCGATCAGGGAGGAACCGCCTATCTTGTTGATGATCACGGTATCGTCCGCGATCAGCCTGTGGCCGCGCGTGACCAGTTCCAGGGCGCTCTCGCTCTTGCCTACTCCGCTCTTCCCCAGGATGAGTATCCCGATACCGAAAACCTCGACCATGACGCCGTGGAGCTGTTTTTTCTGCGCCAGCCTTTCTTGCAGATAATCTTTCAGGATATTCTCCGTTTCATCCGTGAACAAGCGTGTGATGATGACGGGAATGCATTTTTTATTGCTGTATTCCAGGAATTCCGGACCCGGATTGTTGTCGTTCGTGAAGATACAGCAGGGAACCTTGTACCGGAAGAACTTATCCAGTATCTCCTTCAGCCTGGCGGGTTTCATGTCAAGCAGATAATTAAACTCGCCCCGGCCGAACAGCTGGACACGCTCATTGGAAAAATCATTAAAAAAACCGGAGAGCGTGATACCCGGACGGTTCAGGGCAAATGTCCTGATCTTGTTCTTCAGTCCTCTCCCGCCCGAGACCAGCCTGACGCCGGTCTTTAATTTAGTCTTCAGGTATTCCAGCAGGTCTTCGACCAAAATATAGTTCTGGCTGTTAGATTTCATAATACCCCAGATAGTTCTTGTTGATCCGGAAAATGATATCCGTCTTCTCCGTCTCCTTGTTCCGGAACACGATAGAAACCATATTCTTGTTGTACAGGATCCTCTGCAGGGCATCCGTTTGGTTCAAAAGCTCAGGATTCAGTCTCTGCTTCTTGATGGTCTTGATCTTATTATTCGAATAATATAATAATATTTTAGAATATTCTTTCCTCTTTTTTTTCCAGAAAAGAAAATGCGACAGAAGAGGCTGGTCGTGAACGATGAGGTTAAAGTAATTCTGGTCCTGAATGAGGATGGATGTCCGGAAGCCCTTTGAATTATTGAAGATCAGGATATCCTGTTTCAGGAATTTCAGCTGCAGGACCGCCTCCTCCAGTGTCATAGGCTTGATATCGGACGGGTTCAGCTTCTGGAGCCTGTAGTTCCGGTCCTGAATGACCGGAGGCCGGTATTCCGGCTTGGCATCCTTTCTGGGCTTCATCTTCCGGTCCTTCTGCTTCTCCTTGAACTTACGGATGCTCACGTTGGCGGAATGGACCACGGATTCCACGGCTTGATACAGGTCACGGGCATCCTTCTTGAAATAAAAACGGCCGTGATCACCGCTGATGATGATCTCGGCGATATGCTGAAGTTTCTCGACGGATATGATCACTTCGCAATTGACAGGATGTTCGAAATCATTTACAAGTTTGGTTATCTTCTTATTGATAAAATCACGCAGGGACGGGGTGACTTTCAGGTTCTTTCCCGTAATATTGATCTGCATAATTACCTCCTGAATTATTTCCTCAGATACGACGGCAGGATCTTCAACTGTTTCCTGTACTTTGAGATGGTCCGGCGCGAGATCCTGATACCTTGTTTGTCCAGGAAATCATTGATCTCGGCATCGGAAAGGGGATGACTCTCTTTCTGGATAAGGTCTTTGATGATCTCCATGACGCTCTTGGACGCGATACCCTGCTCGTTATCGGTCCTGATCTTCTTGGAGAAAAAATATTTCATCTCATAGATGCCCAGGGGTGTCTGGATATACTTATCCGAGGTCACCCGGCTCACCGTGGACTCGTGAAAGCCGATGGAATCGGCGATATCCCTGAGCGTCAGGGGGGACAGATGCTCGTTCCCCTTCAGCAGGAAGGCTTTCTGGTATCTCACGATGGCTTCGGCGATCTTGTACAGAGTGGTGTTACGCTGTTCGATACTCTTGATGAAAAGCATGGCGTTCCTGATCTTCTCTTTCAGGTATTTTTTGATTTTATTGTCCACGTTCTTATTGGTGAGCAGGCCTCTGTACCGTTTGTTGATGCGCAGCCGCGGGATCCACTCATCATTGATCACGATCAGGAATTCGCTGTTCGGGGTCTGGTTCACGATCACGTCCGGCACTACGTACTGCGTGATCTTCGTGTCATACTGATAACCCGGATTCGGGTCGAAATGCTGGATATACTTAATGGTCCGGTTCAGCGTATTCTCCGAAATTCCGAGCTTATGGGCCAGTTCCTTGTATTTATGCCTGAAGAGAAGGTCAAAATGGTGCTCTAAAATGGCCTCGGCATACAGGTCCTTCTCTCCCGAGAAACGGATCTGGATAAGGAGGCATTCACGCAGATCACGGCAGCTCACGCCGAACGGCTCAAAGGTCTGCACTACTTTCAGAACCTTTTCCACGTCCTCTATCGTGGCATCCGTGTTCGCTGCAATATCCTCCAGGGAACAGACCAGATAACCTCTGGTATCGATATTGGTAATGATCCTTTCACCGATATCGAACTCTTTATCATCCGGTATGTTCAGCCGCAGCTGCCACAGAAGGTGTTCCTGCAGGCTCTCCGGCTTCACCAGAAGCCCCTCGATAAGGCCGGTCTTGCCCTCCTCGTTCCTGGTATAATTATAACTCCCCATATCGCTGCTGTCCTCAAAGACCCGGATAAGCTCATCGTACTTGATGTTCTCCGCTTCGTTAAAATCCTCATCCTCGGTGCCGGCGCCGGGTTCATCCTCCTCGGTCTCCAGCAAGGGATTGCTTTCCAGTTCCTGGTTGATCCTCTGTTCCAGGGCCAGTATAGGAAGCTGGAGGATCTCAAACATCTGCTGCAGATACGGGCTCATGTACAGCTTCTGTTCCATGCGCAAATGTAAATTTTTATCCATTTCTCTCATAGTGCATCTTTTTCACATCTTGAATTTTTCACCCAGATAGATCTCCCGGGCTTTCTTGTCCTCGATCAGTTCCGCAGCGGTTCCCGAGATCAGGATCTTGCCTTCGTAGGTGATGTAGGCGCGGTCCGTGATGCTCAGGGTCTCCCTTACGTTATGGTCCGTAATGAGGATGCCGATGCCCCTTTCTTTCAGGTGATTGATCATGACCTGGATTTCGGCCACGGCCTTGGGATCGATACCGGCAAAAGGCTCGTCCAGCAGGAGGAACTTGGGATTGGTGACCAGGGCCCTGGCGATCTCGGTCCTCCTTCTCTCGCCTCCCGACAGGGAATAAGCTTTCTGCCTGGCCAGCCGCGTGATGCTCAGCTCTTCCAGAAGTTTATCCTTGATCCTGATCCTTTCCTCAACGGGCTTACCCATGAATTCAAGGACAGCCAGAAGGTTCTCCTCCACGGTAAGTTTCCGGAAGACCGAAGGTTCCTGGGTCAGATAGCCGATGCCCAGCTGGGCGCGCTGGTACATGGGGAGCGGGGTGATATCCGTCTCATCCAGGAAGATACTGCCTGAATACGGCTTTACAAGCCCCATGACCATGTAAAAAGTGGTCGTCTTGCCGGCGCCGTTAGGGCCCAGAAGCCCCACTGTCTCGCCTTGCTTGACATTAAAGGTCACGTCATTGACAACGAACTTTTTTTATACTCTTTCCTTAAATTCCTGATCTTAATCTCGCTCATTTTCCTTCCTTATCCGGCAGTATCCTGGCAAAGACATCATTGTATAATTTAACCAGATTTTTTTTAATGTAAACA
>JAQTRT010000269.1 GCA_028711675.1 bacterium
GTTTACTTTAAAAGGGAAGCTTACCTTCAGGCATCAAGGAACCAGGTTCTATTGTTATCTGAAAAAACAGTTCATCCGTCTCATCCATTTACGCGTTGACGCGGGACAGATCGCAGCAGGCTTCAGCCTGGGGGTTTTTATCGGGATATTTCCCACTTTCGGCCTGGGTTTCATCCTGATCTTCGGCCTGGCCTTATTCTTTAAATTCAATGTTCCGGCAGCGTTCATCGGCTCTTTTGCCGGCAATCCGGTCTTTTCACCGCTCTGGATCACACTGAGTTATGAGCTGGGCCGGTTCCTTGGAATTCTGGGCTTGAATTATGATAAAAAGCTCATTCTGGAAAATAAAGCCGTGCAGAAAGCACTTCATTACGGTTTTGAATACCTCATAGGGAATTTCATCATTTCCGTTATCATGAGCATCATTTCTTATTTTATTATAAAAAAATTGATCGTTTATTACAGGAACCGCGGGCCGCGGATGAAAAAAAGAGCCTCCGGCCTTAAACTCCGGCTGAAAAGGCCGGGGAAACAGAAGGATCAAACCATTGTTCATTAAACCGCTAAAAATGCAAGACGGCAATTTTTACAAGCTGCGCGGATCGAGCGCTTTCTCAAGCTCCTGATACTTTTTTCTCCGCAATAATGTCCGTATCTTCCTGATCCGCTCTTTCACGGGTCCGGCAACGGACCTGTCCCGTACCATCTGCTCTTTATATTTGTCCAGGATATCCTGTGCCTGATCCCTGATCCGGTGTTCGTGCAGGAAACGCATCTCTTTTTTCTCCAGGTCTCCGGCCTTGAACGCCAGGCGTTCCGTCTTCCGGCTGGGTGTCTGGTACGCAGGAGTCAGGCTGATCTCCGTCCGCTTTCCCGTGAGGAACTCGCTGGCCTGGACCTGGATCAGGCCGTTCTCATCCACACGGAACCGTACCTGTATCCTGGGCCATTCCTCCCTGTTCTCCGATCGCACGTTCTTCAGAATGACTTTTCCCAGGTAAATATTCTCGGAGCTCCTGATCCGTTCACCCTGAAAGATCCTGATCTCGATATGTTTCTGTTTCCGTGTAATAGGCGTGAAGGTCTTGGTGCACTCTGCCGGCATGGCGGAATTCCGGGTGATCATGGGGATGAAGATCCCTCCCTGGGCCTCCACTCCCAAAGAAAGGGGAATGACATCCTTTAACCGGGTCCCGTGTTCCCGGAATTTGAGGTTCCGGCTGTGAACAGCCGCGCCCAGGGCAACACAGTCATCCGGATTCATACCAAGGTAAAGTTCCTTTTTAAAATATTCATATAACTTTTGACGTACGAGGGGGATACGCGTAGACCCGCCCACGAGCAGGACCTGGTGCACTTCGTTCAAGGCCAGCCTGGCCTGCTGGACAGCTCCGTGAACCAGAGCTGCGCTCCTTTCCACCAAAGGACGGATAAGGTCCTCAAAGGTCTCGCGTTTCAGTTCAAGTGTGAACCCTCTCAGGCCCCTGATATCCGGGACATCGAGGGAAAGGCAGGTACGGTCTGAAATAGAAAGAGCGATCTTGGCCTTTTCCGCCTCCTGCTTGAACCGGTAAAGGACATAAGGGTCCCGGAACAGGTCCAGACGCAGCTTCTCTTTCACGGTCTTCAGGGCCAGATTAACGATCTGGAAATCAAAATCATCGCCGCCCAGGTTATTGTCCCCGGAAATGGCCAGGACCTCGAACTGGTCCCGGCGGCTGCGGATGATGGAAATATCGCAGGTCCCTCCGCCCAGGTCATAGACCATGATGTTCTGTTCATCCTGCCTCGTCAGGCCGTAAGAAAGCGCGGCGGCATTAGGTTCATTGATGATCTCTTCCACTTGAAGACCGGACAGGAGACAAGCTTCGTTCAAGGCCATTCTCTGGTTGATGCTGAAATAAGCAGGCGAGGTGACCACGGCGGATGAGACCGGTTCGCCCGTATAAGCGCCGATCCTCTCCCGGATATGTTTCAGGATAAAGGAAGCGATCTCAACAGGCGTATAGACCTTCCGGAATATCCTGAACGGTTTATCGGTCCCCAGATATCTCTTTATGGAAATGATAGTATAGGCCTTTCCGGAAAGGGACGGGCTGCGCGCTTCTTCGCCTGTTATGATCTCGCCCGTAGGAAGGAAGGAGACAACGGAAGGGATGATACAGCGGCCGCCGGGGCCCGGGACAACAGTAAGACGCTCCTCCCTGCTGAGAGCAGCCGCGGAATTGGTCGTACCGAAATCAATGCCTATGGAAATCATTCTTTCTTCCCCGTGAGGAGTCAAAGCTCAGTTCAAGCTGATTGAATTCTTACGGAAGATCTTCATGTTCAGGATATTCCCTTCCCGGTATTTATATTCTATTTTATCCATGACGCTGCGCATCAGATAAATGCCCAGTCCGCCTTTCTTCTTCTCTTTCTTATGCTTTTCGATATCGGGCAGTTCATATTCCAGGGGATTGAACGCCTTGCCCTTATCCCTGATCTTCAGGCTGATGTCTTTTTTATTCATACGGATAGCAACAGTGATGGGATAGCTGTCTGACGGATGCTGGCCGTATTTAATGATATTGGTCACGATCTCATCCACCGCCAGCTGTATCTTGAATATCACTTTCCTGTTCTCAAGGTTCTCGGACAGGAAATTATGCACATGATACACCAGCAGCGTAAGGCAGGAAAGCTGGGCCGGCATGAAAATGAACATCCTGTTCTTTTTCTTTTCGATTTTTATTTCCTGTTCCATCATTGATTTCCGCTTCCCTCCCTTTTCTCGGTGATTTTCTGTAAGGCTTCCTCGATCGTATTCGTAACAACAAAAATATCGTAAAAATCAAGGAGATCAAAGACCTCGGCCACAGGCAGGGAGAGGCAGCACATCACCAGCCTGCCGTCATGCTGCTCCACTTTATCCAGGATATTGAGAAGCTCGCCAAAAGCAGCTGAACTGGCAAAAGCGATATCGTTACAGAAAAAGATAAGGTGGTAGATCCCCTCGTCCAGCACCGAATCGATGGTCTGTGTGAACTGTTCCAGCGTATTGGCCTGGAGATACCCCTGGAGATAAAAAACCGCCACAGGGGGCTTTGTCTCACTTTTCTCTATACGTATCTTTAATGCTTCTTTCATAAACATGCTCCTTGACTGAACACTCTGCTTCCCCTTTCTTGTTATTCCACTTTAACAGCCACAATGCTGATATCATCGCTCTGCTCGGCTGTGCCCACCCACAAGCTTACGGATTCATTGATCTTGTTCACCAGGCCCTGCGCGTCCAAACGCGCGAACTGCCTGATATTGTCATATAATCTCTGGTTGGTGTATAATTCGCCGTCCTCATTCTTAGCTTCGCTGATCCCGTCGCTGTACTGGACCATGACGTCGCCTTTGTTCAATGAAATATTTATCTCTTCCAGTGTCTGGTTGAACTTATCCGGATTAGGCATGCCCAGGGACATGCCCTTGGATTTCACGATCTCACATATGTTCTTCTCGGAACGGTATACGATGAGATAATTGTGGCCGGCTTTCACGAATTTAAGATTATTGTTCTTGATATTTAAAATGCCGTAAAAGGCCGTAACGAACATGCCTTTGTATATATTCTTGGATATCAGGTAATTGACCGTAGTAAAGACCTGATACGGGGAAAGGTGGCCCGGTGCGTAGGAACGGATAATGCTCCTGGTAATGGCCATGATGACGGCCGCCGGTACGCCTTTACCGGAAACATCGGCCACGATGACGCCCAGGTTCTCCGGGTCCACGCGGATGAAATCATAATAATCGCCGCTTACTTCCTTGGCTGACCGGTAAAGGGCGCCGAAGGAAAAGCCCTTGATCTGCGGTATGCCTTTAGGCAGAAGGGCTTCCTGGATGTTGCGCGCGATCTGGATCTCTTTTTCCATCCTCTCTTTTTCCACCAGGTTCTGCTGGGCCTGCTTCAGGTCATCGGTCATTTTATTGAAGGCGGATGCCAGGTCACCGATCTCGTTCTTATCCTTGATATTGATCTTGTAATCCAGGTCCCCTTTACCGATCACGCTGGCGCCCAGGACCAGTTTATTGATGGGTTTAATGATAATGGTAATGAGGAAAAATGTCGCGAGGATACCCAGGAGGATGAACCCGGTGGCAATGGTCAACAGTTGTTTCACCACCCTGCTGACCGTC
>JAQTRT010000270.1 GCA_028711675.1 bacterium
CCCGGGCAAGGGCCTGGCTGTGTACTTCGGAATTAGCGGTTGCCAGGATAAAAAAATCCGTGAACGTGGTCACTTTTTTTAAGTCCAGCAGGATGATGTTCTCTCCTTTTTTTTTATTGATCAGCTGGATGACTTGTTTTACGTATTTATTCATTTGATACGGACCTCTCGTGTCCCCGCCGGCCGTCCGCGGGTTTTACAGTAATTTATCGTAATCCTTGCCCACGATCACGGTCACATCGATCAGGACAAAATTGTTGATCTTGGTGTAGACATTCCCGGCGTGGAGCGAGGAGGACACCCTCATGGCTTTTTTCATATTACCGGATACGTTCAGGATGATGGAGGAATCATGGTTCTGGACCGGTGCGTTGCCGAATTCGACCACGTTGAATCCCAGCCTGACCAGTTTATCCCGCACCAGCTTGGCTACGCCGCTCTTGCCTGAACCGTTCAGGACCTGGACCTTGATCTCCTCCGGCGCGAAATCAGGCTTGTAGAGGGAGATACGGTAGAGGAAATCGCCCACTAATTTTTTTGTCTGGTTCGGGTTGGTCTCGATATAATCGATCCCGTACAGGTTTACGAACCGGCCCGGGATCTTGATGACCTCGATGTTATTAAAATCAGCGCTTGAGGAGTACTTGATCAGGCTGATCACGTCATTGAAGTTCAGGTTGGTCTCCAGGTAATTAAAAAGAACCTTCAGCAGTTTTATGTTCAATAGAATGTTGTTCTTGTGGACCGCGGTTTTCATGAAATCGAGCATGAATTCATACTGTCTGTCCAGCCTGCCGATATCCCCGCGTTCATCGTTCCGGAACCGGAGGAATTCCATGGCCTTCAGGCCGTCGCATTTGGTGATGCCGGCCGGGATATCGATAAAAAGATTACCGGCATGGTCTATGTATTTCATGGGTATGTCCGTATAGACCTCCACGCCGCCTACCAGGTCGATGGTCTTTACCAGGGCAGCTATGTCGAAGGCCAGATAATACTTGATATCGATGCCCGTGAGCTGTCTCAGTATCTTCATGAGTTCCCGTGGGCCGTACCGGGAGTAAACATTGTTGATCTTCAGTGTCTGGTAGCCGACCTTGGTGCTGATCTTGGTCTTCAGATCGCGCGGCGCGGCAATAACGCCGAACCGTTTTGAACCGGGATCGAAAAGGCCGATCAGGATCGAGTCTGTTTTAGGCACCCGGTCCGAATCGTCCTTGCCCAGGAGGAGGATGGCGATCGGTTTCTTGTTCCGGATCGAACTCCTGATGCGGCCGCCCAGAAAATAATGATTAAAGTATTGAAAAAGCAGGAAGGCCAGTACGATAAAGAGCGAGACGGTCATCATGAGATTGACCATTTTTTTCCGGGCTTGGGGGTTGTTGTTCTTGTTTTTCTCTTTTTTTTTCATATGATTAAAATCCGGCGGTTATGCCTATATTGATGATGTTTTCCAGCGATGGGTACAGGGGCACGGAAAATATCCTCCGGCTGGTCAGGTTCTTCACCTTGAGGATCATACCGAAAGAACGCGTGAAATTGCCCTGAATGAATATGTCCATCAGGATGTTCGATTGAATATTAATATAATTATTATTTTTATCAAGGAAATAATTCAGATCGCTGTAATTCAGGATAAAACTTGTCTTGAATACGGAAAAAGCAATATCGATCCCTGCTTTCAGCTTGTTCACCGGAAGGTCCGTTATCTTTCCCGGCCGGATAAAGGGGATATAATTATACTGGATGAAGCATCCCAGACCCTTCAGGAGCTTGAATGAGACTTCCTGCCGGACCATATCATATTCCGCTTTTTCCATGGGGTCGGGATAGATCAGGCCGTCTTCATCCGCTTTCAGCCGGGGATAATGGCTGACCTCGTGCCAGGACAGGTTCAGGTTATAGGTCAATGAGCGGGAAAGGCTGATGAATGTGTTGAGGAACACCTTGTGTCCGGTCCGGGGCGGGATAGCTGAAGGATATTTCATGAAACTGTTCTGTCGGATGAGCTCCTGGCAAGCCAGGGGATCGTACTCCCTTTCATACCCGAGCTTAAAATTGATCCGGGGGAAGAGGAACGAGAGATCGAGCCGGGGTGATATGGTGAACGGGTAGTTCTTGTTCACGTCAAAGGCCAGGCCGGTATTAATGATGAACATCTTGGACAGAGCGAATTGATCCGACAGCATAAACCGCGCGTAATTGTTGTTTTTCTTGTCCCGGTTGATCTGGAGGGAATCCTGGATGTTCATGAAATAAAAATTGAGAGAGTTAATGGTGGACCAGATCCGCCGGTAGTTTACTTCCGTGCTGAAATAGTAATATTTATTCTGGAGGCTGTTCCGGGAGCTTTCGAACTCCAGGTCCAGGTTGTGGTAAAGGAAATTGAAATTAAAAAATGATTTTTCATTGAGGTAGTATCTGAACTGAGGAGCCAGGCGTATCCGGCGTTTGAACTGGTTGTTGTAATTGGTATTAAAGAGCATCCCGTTGTTCTGGTAATGGTAATCCACGTTGAGCGTGCAGCTCAGGTCTTTCAGGAGGAGCATGTTGACCCCGGCCTGGAAGGTGTCGTACCCGTAGGATGAGTTATAAAGTTTTTTATCGTTGGTGGTATAGCTGTTGATCTTGAAACGGTTATAGGTGATAAGATACCCGACATCCCCGGATTCGCGGGACATGACGATATTGGCATCCAGGTTCTCGAAATTACCGTACAGGATCTCCGCTTTATAAAGCCTGCCGGTTTCCACGGCTTTTTTCTTCCTGTCCTCCTCGTAGGGGAGCAGGAGAGGCTGGTTGGTCAGGACCGAACTCGGGGAATAATCAATAAAATAATATGTGTTGGTTTCGAAAGCCCGGATCAGGGACGGTAAAAAGCAAAGGATGAGCAGCAGCTTTATTTTCATGGTTGTTCTGATTCCTCTTTCTCCTGCCGGTATCGTTCCGCGTTATCCGGATCGAGCCTGATGAGCGTATCCAGGACAGCAGAGGCTTTCTCCTGCCATTTCAGGCTCCTGTAATCCCGGTAGAGCAGGAGATTGATCCTGATCTTCTGTTCCGGCTCCATATCGTACGTTATGGCGTTAAGAAGCTGGTTGACGGATTCCCGGTAATTCCGGTTCCGGTGCTGGAGCCCGGCCAGGTCCAGGATATAATTAATGAAATCGCGGCCGGTAACGTATCTGTTTTCTTTTATTTTAAAGATATATTTTAAGAGCGGGCCGTCATTCCCGGTGTTGGTACACAGGCTGTGGAGGAGGAGGAAGGCACGGTAATGAGTATCCGGTTCCGCTGGACGATCAAGGATATCCTGGACCAGTTCCAGGGCACGGGAGCCCTGTTCGGTCCGGGAATAGGAATAAGCCAGTGTGTACATGAGGTCCGGGGCCGGGTCTTTCACAGGGGCCAGGAGGCTGATGTTCTTGCGGTATTCCTCTTTCACCACGTATATCCCGGCCAGCAGGGAGATACCGGAAGTACGGAGGGCTGAACCGGGTTCCAGGCCTTTTATCGCTGAAAGCAGGTTCTTTTCAGCTTCCTCGTACTCTTTTTGTTCAAAATGGATAAAGCCCAGAAAGTACAAGGTCCTTGCGCTGTACGGGGAATCAGGGGATGTTTCAGCCAGGGTTTGAAAGAGCTTCCCTGCTTCAGAATATTCTTTTTCCTGGAACAGGAGACAAGCATAGTTGAACCGGGCTTCTTCCTGGAAGATCGAGGACGGATACTCATTGATCAGTTTTTTAATGTAGAGCAGGCTTCTCTCCAAATCGTTCCGGGTCAGGTAATAACGGTAAAAATAACGGTAATAGATATCCTGGTTCAGTTCCAGGGAGATCCCGTAGTTCAGGGCCTGTAACAGTTCTTTCTCCTGTCCTGTCCGGAAATAACGGTCTGCCAGGAAGAGGTTGATCATGTTATTGACAGGCTTGCCGTTCTTTTCGTCCAGAAGGACCTCCGGTCCCTTTTCGTCTATAGTATCCTTCTGCAGGTAGAACAGGCTCAGGACCGTCACCGGACCATGGCCGATGCCTGATCCCAGGACAGCCCTGAAATGTCCTCGCGCCTCCTCTTCCCGGGATAAAAGGGTACAGATCATGCCGGAATAGAATTGGGCTAAGGCTTTCAGGTACGTGTCCCTGGCCTGGGTAGTGATGG
>JAQTRT010000271.1 GCA_028711675.1 bacterium
CTGGTCAAAGATCACGCTGCCCGCGAAACGGCCTGCCATGAACAGGTTATCTTGATTGTCCTTTCGCAGACTGTAAGCTGCTTCATTATACATACCGCCCATTCTTTTTGTCCATTTATACGAGCCTGCTGAAAGGGTTTGGCCAGCGATCATCAGGACCAGAAAAAGAAATATTTTTTTCTTCATAGATCATACCTCCGGAAAGGAAATACTAAGAATATTTGGAACATTTTACAGGAAGAATCCGCCTTCTCTTGATCCTATACAGGAATAATATCCATTTAATGTATTGAGGGATATCAATACATATATTATAATCATTTATGATGAAAAGTCAAAAAAATATTAAATTTTTTATATAAATTTAATATTTTTTGGATATCGGAAAGTTCCAGAAAACATAGGTACACGGTTCTTTAAACGAGCGAATTGAGTATCTCCCCGCCTTTCCTGAGGGTTTCCAAAGGGGCGGCGAACGAGATCCGGAAATTGGTATCCTGTTCCGAGAACACATTGCCGGGAATGATGAGGAGATTGTTCTTTATGGCTTTTTCCGTGAAAAGGGAGGCTTTCTTATCCGGTGCTTCGGGGAACATGTAAAAAGCGCCTTCCGGCTTGGCTACCTTGAACTTTTCTTTGAGGGCGTTGTAGATGGTGTCCCGTTTGACCGCATATTCCTCCCTGATCTTCCGGAAATCATAATCCAGGTTCTCCAGGATGGCGTACTGGAAAGGCGCGGGCGCGCAGACAAAGGTATACTGCTGGAGCTTGATCATCTCCTGTATGATCCTGTCAGGAGCCAGGGCGAACCCCACTCTCCAGCCTGTGGCGGAAAAGTTCTTGGAAAATCCTTTCAGCACCATGGCCTGGTCCGTGAATTCCAGGATACTGGTGAAACCGTTGTTGTACACGTAGGTGTCGTATATTTCGTCGCTGACGATGAACAGGTCATGCTCCCTGGCAATATCATGGACCAGTTTGATCTCTTCCCGGGAATGGACCATACCCGTGGGATTATTGGGCGAGTTGATGATGATCATCTTTGTTTTTTTCGTGATCCCGGGTTTGATGGCCTTTTCCGTGATCCTGAAATCCGGATACAGGTTATAAGTGACCGGGACACCGCCCAGAAGGTTGATCAGGTGCTTATACATGACAAAATAAGGGTCGGGTATCAAAATTTCGTCCCCGGGATCGATCATGGCCATGAAAGCCAGTAAAATACCGCCGGATACGCCTGACGTGATCATGATGCTCTCGGGCTTGTGCTGGGGATAAAGGTCCTGGTAATACCTGAGCAGCTTCCGGTTCAGCTCCTCGATACCCTGGGTCAGGGTATATTTGTTCCTGCCGTTGATAATGGCCTTGACAGCGGATTCCTTCACTTCTTCGGGAATGTCGAAATCCGGCTGTCCGATGGAGAGATTGACCGGATTATCCATCTTAGCAGCCAGATTAAAGACCTTCCTGATGCCCGAAGAGTCGATCATGGACATTTTTTTGGATATAGGTATGCGCATCCGGTTCCCTCCTTATGGGGATTCTTTCCATCATACTGATTTTATTTATCCCGTCAAGGATTTTCAGCCTTCTCTTTCTGAATGGTCATTTTCCATATCCTGTATCCCAAGCCCGAAAAGCCGGTTTTTTAACAGGAAAAACCATTAAAATATTGACATTATTTTATTTTTAGTTATATTATAACATTAATATTGGTAATAAAAAAGTTTGTCCTAATGGGACAATCCGTTGTCTATATAATAGAAGGAGATGAATTGGAAACAAAGGACTTGAAAAATTTGCTTGATGAGGAGCTGGTCAGCCAATACATCATCGATAAAAGCGAACAGGTTTTTGAGGAGCTGTATCGGCGTTATAATGACCGGATCTTCAATTATATGAAGAGGTTCCTGTATTTTTCTCCGGAAGATATTGTCCGGGAACTGTTGGCCGAGGTCTTTATCAAGGTATACCTGAATATCGTGCATCTGAAAGATCTCAAGTCCTTTAAGAGCTGGATATACCATATTGCCCATAATATCTGTATCAATCACATCAAGTCGCAGAAAGATACAGTGAGGGGCGGCCAGGAGATCCTGGAGGCCACGGCGGACAAGCGCGTGGATATCGAGAAAGAGCTTCTGGACAAGGAGGTCAGGGAGTTTCTTTCCGAGCAGATACGGCATTTCGACGACCAGACGAGGGAGATCGTTATTTTTAAATTTTATCAGAGTTTAACCTATGAGGAGATCTCGGAACTTATCCATATTCCGGTACGGTCGATCAAATATAAGATGAAAGTGGCTCTGGAAAAATTAAGCACGAAGCTTAAAGGAGCGGGGTATGTCAATGGCTGTGTGTAAGGAAATGGAAAAGAGATTAATGGCATACTTGTTCGATGCGCTGGAGAACCGTGAGAAACAGGAAGTGGAACTTCATCTGAAGTCCTGCCCGGACTGCCAAAAGAACCTGGAAAGGCTTAAAGCTGTCCAGAAATGCATTGAGAGCGAACCTTTGGCCAAAGCGCCTGATCAGCTCCAGGACATTCTGTCCAGGGCGAGAAACAGGGAAAAGGCCCGGGACGCGGATCACCTTTTTCAAATGGTCCTGGCCAGCCGGGTCATCCTTTTCCTGAAACAGAACAGGCCCGTAAGGCTGGGCCTGGCTTTCGGCTCTCTGGCCATTGCTTTTCTTCTTTTCTGGCCCATGATCGCTCCGCGGGATACGCTGTATCTGGTTAAAGCCACGGGCCCGGTCAGCTTCAGTCAGGGAGAACCTGTTGCTCCCAAGAGTTCCCTGTATGATATCCGGAAAGGCACACGGATACGGACCGGCAGCGGAGAATGCGTGATCCAGATCAATCAGGATAAGCTGCTTGTGCTGGAAAAAGGGACCGAAGCCAAGATCAGCGCAGACAAAGAGGTCCGGATCAGTCTTGATAAGGGATGCCTGATCGGATATGTCCATAAAGAGACATCCGCCAAACGTCTTAATATACTGGCGCACAATGCCGTTATCCGCATCACGGGCACGGTGTTTTACGTGAAAGCTACGAATACCGGCGCTGACTGTGCCGTGCTCAACGGCCTGGTCCAGGCCATTGTGAGCAACAGGTCTCACTGCATCCATGCCATGGAAAAGATCAGGATCAGGGGGAACAGGATCGAATCTCTCGATAAGATGACGGCGTATGATAAGATCTTTGATAAAATAAAACCGTATAAGCTCCGGAAGAAACCGGATAAACTTCGAAAGATCATGGTCATGATCGAACCGGCCGGGAGCAAGATATTATGGAAGGACCAGGATCTGGGACAATCCCCTCTGTTCCTGCTGGATGACGAGAACCAGTATTCCCACCTGATGATCGTACAGAAAGGATATCTCCCCCGCGAGATCGACATCAGGGACATGAAGGAATACCATGTGGTGCTGGAAAAAGAGGGAGGCCCTCAGCTTGTCTGGGACCTGAAAAAAGAGAACAAGGTATTGACCAATCCGGTTTATCTGGACGGATGCCTTTTTGTGACAGATGAGGCAGGCTGGCTCTACAGCATGGATCCCGGGACCAGCCGGGAGATCTGGAAATTCAAGATGGGGAAAGGGAATGATTCCACGCCGGTCAAGGTGGACAATGTCCTTTATATTTCCTCCAATGATGAGTATCTGTATGCCCTGAATTTCAGGACAGGGGCCCTGCTCTGGAAAAGAAAGGTGGGCGTCCTTGTTTATTCTGTCCCCCGGCACGATAAAAACAAGCTTTATTTATGCAATAATGAAGGGATCCTGTATTGCCTGGACCCAAAGAGCGGGGAAACGCTCTGGTCACGGGGCGTGGACCGGGAAATATACGCATCACCTGTGATCGATGAGGGGAGGTTGTATGTCGGCGGATTAAGCGGTACCTTATTCGCCATTGATCTGAACAAGGGAGAGAAGAAATGGACATTTAAAACAGGAAGCCGGATCGTGGGCTCGACCCCGCTGGTCAGGAAGAACCGCATTTATTTCGGGAGCAATGACCGCTATCTTTACTGCCTGGACAAGAACACGGGAAATCTGATCTGGAAGTTCGATACAGGCGGGGAGATCTTCACGTCGCCTCTCCCGATCAACGGGAACGTTTTCATCGGCAACGTGAAAGGAGCCATGG
>JAQTRT010000272.1 GCA_028711675.1 bacterium
TTGACATTGTTCTGGAGGAGATTTAGAAGAAATAAGAACTAAAAGAGGAATTTCTGGAAAAGTTGATATAAGTGGTCCAATTAAAATTGCTTATGGTACGGCAGCTGCGGGACAAGGTCGTCCGGCATCTTTTTCCTTGTTATTTTATAATCCTTATAAAGAGAATGCCTGAAATTAGGTTTGCCTGTGTCAAAGGAAATGATGAGGTATTTCGGTTTAAATAATCTGATGAGCCGGAAAAGCATCCGTAAAAAGCCGAATATGGCGGATGTGTTGAATTTCCTGCTGTTGATGAGGGGATTCCGGATAAAAGCGTAATAAGCCCTGTAGATCATGGAATGGCCGTCAATGATGAAAGCCGATCTCTCCGGGTCCAGCGTCTCTTTTATCCTGTTCATTGCTTTATTTTATTATAAATTAAAAATATTTCAATAAAAAAAGTAAAATTATTTTGACATTGTATTTTAATGATATATAAATATATGGTTTATAATATCTATGGAAACAAATAATAAGTTCATCCTGCTGACAGCCAATAAACGTTTATTTCAGGCCTTATCCCAGGCTATCCGGTCAAAAAAGCTTGACCTGGAAACCGATCTGCCACCGCTTTGTGATATTGATTATATCAGAAAGATACTGGTCAGGACCAAGAATACATCTTTTATCCGTGAAGCTTACAGTAATTTTATTAAAAAATACAACGGGACCCCTCTGGGCATTATCATCGATTATAAGATCGATCTGAACCTGGATCCTGAGCTGGACCCGGATAAGATGAAGCTCCTGAAGACCCTCCTCATCTCGGGTGTGATCCTGAGCAACATGACCAACCTGAACTATACTTTTACCAATCTTATCTGCATCGGAAGCCCGGACAGCCTTAATCAATTCAAGGTCTTCAAGGATAAGCCGTTCCTGTTGTATAAATGGATGAAAACGTCCAATCCCCAGATCAATAGACTCCTTGAGAATAAAGTGCTTTACCCGGAAAAGACCATTGAGACCTTTTCCTTTGATTATATCCTTATCGACGAGAAGAATGACATCATTTCAGCCTCCAAGAAGCTTGAGCTCATCATCGACCATATCGTCTCCCGGAAACAAAGCTACATCAACAGGGAAATGACCAAGAACCAGACAGAGATCCTGAAAGGTGATTTTGAGCCGGCCAAGCTCATCTTCAAGATATCTTCCCATCGTGCGTACATGGACGGGAAGATCTATGATGTCGAGAATAATCCCAAGTTCAAAGCTTTTGAGGAGAGCATGATCTATATCATCGGGCATTATGTGAACAGTACCCTTACGGTTGTGAACGAGAAGATAAAAAAATTCCTTCTGGAGGACCTGCCCAAGATACGAAAGATCGACCAGGATACGGAGATCAATATTATCCTGAACGATGAAGCTGTCATCGACGGGTCTACGACCCCTTCCCTGAACATCTTCTTCAGTATCACCCTCCGGGATTATAAGAACATCCACCTGATACCCTCGCCGCAGAATTTCGGCAAGATGGAAAAATCACCGGGTTTCATCTCACTGAAGAATTTTATCCTTAAAAAACTGTAAGCCGCGGTCCGGACGCACAAGAACTTCCGCTTTATTTCAATAAAAGATTCTTGATCCCCATTACGATAACCATGAAAAGGATATAATAACCAAAGAAGGAAAGTTTCCTGCTGTTCACGTATTTCAGCAGCCAGCGGATAGCCAGGTACCCGACGCAGAAAGCTGCTGCGGAAGCGATGAACAGGTCCAGGAGGGGGATGGGAAGCCCGGCGATATCCTTGAATTCAAGAAGAAAAGCTCCCAGCATGGCCGGCAAACCGATCAGAAAAGAAAGCTTGACAGAATCGCGGCGGTTCAGGCCCAGGAACAGGCAAGCCAGGATAGCGGCCCCGGACCTGGAAATTCCGGGCAGAACTGCGATACCCTGGCAGATACCGATCACCAGGCTCTGCACCACGGTCAGGGTAGGGAGGGTGTTTTCCCGGGATCTTAACCGGTCAGAAAGGAAAAGAAGGAGAGCCATCACAGGCCAGGTGAAATAAAGCACATCGCTCCTTTCGAAAAGAAAACCGCATCCTTTTTTCAATAAAAGACCGATCACAGCTGTTGGAACATTGGCCAGCAGGATCAGATAAAAGAGCCTGACCTCGGCGGTCTTCAGGCTGAAAGGAGAGCGTATCGTGCGGAGTGCGATCTCCTGTATGGGCCTGAAATAATACACTATGATAACGAGCAGGGTGGCCAGATGGAGCAGTACATCAACCGCTAGATTGATGTTCTTGAGACCGAAGACGCTCTGAAGCAGGAGCAGGTGTCCGGAACTGGATACGGGCAGGAATTCGGTCAAACCCTGGATGATGCCCATAAGAATGAGCTGCGGCATTATTTCCTCCTTCCGTCATACAGTCTGTTCCGCTGGATATAATCATAGACTTTAGGAGTGGTGCAGTACTTAATATTCATCCCTTTTTTCCGCATTTCCTGGATCCGGGAAGAACTTATCTCGATGAGCGGATTGGATGATATGAAAATCTTTTTCCTGAACGGCCTCAGGAAAGCCGGGATGCTCATCCGGTTCCCGGTCCTTCTCGCCACGATCAGCCGGCAATAAGTGAATATCTCCCTGTATCCTTTCCATTTATTGAAACCGGGCAGCCATTCATTGCCTATGATGAGATAATACCGGTTCCCCGGCCTGTAAATCTTTTTTATCGTATCAATAGTGTATGAAATATCCTTTGAGTCGATCTCGATGCTGTTGGGGACCAGTTTTTTATTCCCGTTCAGGGCCAGGCGCAGCATCCGGTACCGGACCTCAGCTTTTATCTTGATTTCCTTATAGCGCGTCTGGTATACGGGGATGAAATAAATAAAATCGAGTTTAAACTCGCGCAGAATATGTTCGGCCGTGACCAGATGCCCGAGATGAGGGGGGTTGAACGTTCCGCCATAGATACCTATTTTCATTCTCGTGTCTGTCCTTCGCCGTAGATTATATATTTCAGGCTGGTGAGGTCCCTGAGCCCCATAGGGCCGCGGCAGTGAAGCTTCTGGGTGCTGATGCCGATCTCGGCTCCGAGCCCGAACTCTCCGCCGTCCGTAAAGCGGGTAGAGGCGTTCACATATACCGTGGCACTGTCCACTTCTTTCAGGAACTTTTCGGCATGATTATAATTCTGTGTGACGATAGTGTCGCTGTGATGGGAACCGTGCCGGTTGATATGTTCGATGGCTTCTTCCGTGGATGTAACCTCCCTGACGGAAAGGATGAGATCAAGGTATTCCGTATCCCAATCCTGCTCGGATACGGCTTTCACGTCCTTGTGCCAGGACCGGACAGAAGCATCGCCGCGTATCTCCACCTTATGGCTGAGAAGTTCCCGGACCAGTTCCTCCTTACCGCTATAGTCCTTATGGATGAGGAGGGATTCTATGGAGTTGCAGACACCGGGCCTCTGGGTCTTGGCGTTAAGCACGATGGTCCTGGCCATTTCCTTGTCCGCGGATTCATCAATAAAAGCGCAGCAAACCCCTTTCGCATGATACACGACAGGTATCCGGCTTTTCTCTACGATCATCTGAATAAGGTCTTCTCCTCCCCGGGGAATGATGACATCGATATACTGATTGTACTGGATGAGCCGGGTAACCGCATCCCGTTCAGTAAAAGGAATGTATGTGATGATCTCTTCGGGCAGACCGTTTGCTTTCAGTACATCGGTCAGGATCTTGACCAGGATGGTGTTGGAATGAAAACTGTCCGAACCTCCCCTCAGGATACAGACATTACCTGATTTAAAGCAGAGGCCGGCTGCGTCCGTGGTCACATTGGGTCTGGCTTCATAGATGATCAGAACAACACCGAGAGGGACACGGACCTGCCTGATCCTCAGGCCATTGGGTCTGGTACTGCCCCAGACAACCTCGCCCACAGGATCAGGGAGATGAACGATATCCCGCAAGGCCTGGGCCATCTTTCCGATCCTTTTCTCATTTAAGGTCAGCCTGTCCAGAAAAGCCCGGGACATTTCCTTTTTCGTTGCTGCGGCAATATCTTTATGATTCTCCCGGAGGATGAGCTCTTCGTTCTTCAGCA
>JAQTRT010000273.1 GCA_028711675.1 bacterium
TGCTGATAATTCCATTTCTTTGACAGTTCGTCACCCAGCTGGATGAAATTAGTCCCTTTTTCAGCAGCACCCAGGAGCTGAAAAGGCAGAAGCAATGTCATGAATGATCCGGCGATAAGCATCTTTTTAATGATACTCATTTTATCCTCCTTTTTTTATTCGCCACTAAGGCACATAGATAAGGGAATAAAGACTGTATAAGTTACAGTGGCACCATACATTTTGTAGCACCGTACCTTCAGGTACGGTGCTTATTGTAATGATACACCGTTTCCCGCGGGTCTAAAGACCCGTGGCTACAGATTTTACACCTTTCCCTGGTGGCCGATGGCTCTATCCCTGTATCCTTGTATATAAGCAAAATAATAATTAAAGTCAATACTTATATCGGTTATTCTCATGCTTCCAGGACAACGAGCGTGATATCATCAGCCTGCGGCTGCGTGCCGATGAAGGTGAATATTTCATTCCGGATAGCCTGGAGGAGCTCGGCGCTGGCTTTACTCTGGTTCCGGATGAACACGTCCTGGAGCCTGGCCATGCCGAAACGCTCTTTCAGGAAATTAGGCGCTTCTGTGGCGCCGTCCGTGTAAAGGAGGAGCTTGTCGCCTTTGTTCAGCTTCAGTTCCTTTTCATCCAGGTAATCCCCGATATCCGGTCTGATCCCCAGGATCAGGCCTCCGGATTCAATGACCTCCATGTCCCGGCTGGAATTTCTCAGTAACAGGATATGTTCGTGGCCGGCCGAGGAGTACTTCAGTGTCAGGGTCCTGGCATCCCAGATAAGATAGAGCATGGTCATGAATTTATCGCCGCCCGTATGCCTGACCAGAATATCGTTAATGAGCATCAGCGTATCCTTGGGCGAATCCGTCGTGCGGCTGAAGATATAGACGGCTGTTTTCACCATGGCCATCAGGAGCCCGGCTGCCACTCCTTTGCCCGACACATCGCCGATCACGATCCCGGCTTTCTCTTTTTCGGCCAGGCTGATGAAATCGAAATAATCTCCTCCGATCTCCTTGGCCGGTTCCATGAGACCGTGGATGGACAGGCTCATGACCTGAGGAGGACCGTGAGGCAGAAGGCTTGTCTGTATCTGCCGGCCCAGTTTCAGCTCCTCGGCGATCCTTTCCTTTTCCACGATATCGCCGTGGTGCAGGGCGTTGTCCAGCGTGATGCCGATCTGTTTTCCGATAGACTCCAGAAGCTCGATATCCCTGGCCAGGTAGTTCCGGAGATTCTCCTTTTTTCCGAGTCCCAGGATACTCACAAGCTTATCCTGCATGGTGACAGGGACCAGCACTTCAAGGAAACAGGCGTTAAAGAGCTTTAATGCTTCTTCCCTGACCGGAGCATACCGGCTGTCCATCTCGACCTGGTCCTTTTCCAGAATCCTCTGATGCGTTTTAAACCAGTTGATGAGAGGGTGATCGGAAGAGAACTGTATGTTCTGGAACTGGTTGCGGCTCTGCTGGATCAGGTTCTGGTATCCGGAATAATCCATGACCTCGAAATGGTCCGTGTCAGGGGGTTTGATCAGAAGCAGGGCGTTCTTTATGTAAAGGATCTCCTTTAATTCACGGAACAGGTTCCGGCTCAGTACCTGCAGGTCCAGGGAGCTTCCGATGCGCGAAGGCATTTCTGCCAGGACCATCTGGTAATCATATTTCTTTCTCCGGAAGAAGTGGTCGATACGGGGTTTGAAGGCATTGTAATAAACCAGGAAGAGAATGAGCGTCAGGGATATTAAAAAGGCTGTTCCTGTGAGCCCGGTCCCGAACAGCCTGGCCCTGAATACACCGTAAGCCAGGCCTACGGGCAGAATGAGGAACAGGATGCTGACCAGCCAGAGGAATGTCCGGTGTACAACCGTATCGATCTCAAGGGCCCGGTACCGGATAATGGCATAAGCCAGGATGGAGAAGGAGGTAACCACGAATACATCGCCGAAAGGGTAAAGGGAAATTTTTAAATACATGGGGACATAGTCCACTGAGGCCAGGCCCAGGACGATAAGGCTGAGAAAAATATATTTTGCCTGTATCTTCTTTAACCGGGACCCTGATGAACGGTAATACTGAAAGAGGATGCTGAAACTGTATATCAGTACAAACAGGAAAAACGCCAGGAACAAAGGATGGAGCCGGCCGGCTTTAAGATAATATCCAAACGCGTGCTTCTTTAGATCGGTCAGGATAAGATCGGACGATACGACCATAATGCCGAACAGGATGCCTTTCGCAAGGATGAGATATGCGATACTTTTATACAGCCGGTTCTTCACAGAGATAAAATTGATGATAAACAGGTAAAATCCCAGATCGATAAAGACAACGCTCGAGCCTATGCATTTACTCCAGAACAGGGGATAAAAAGGGGGCTTGCTCATGAGCATCATGATAAGGCCGGCCTGCCAGATAAAACCCAGAAAACAAAGGAAGCCGAAGGAGATATTCAGGGCAGACCTGCGGTTCTTGAGATAAACAAATGATCCCAGGATTATAAAATAAAGGCACCCGATAACAGGCGGAAAAGCCCAGGGATTCCATTGATAATTGCTTATTTTTAAAGTTTCAATCAGCATTGTGTTTTTTATACAGCTTCCATGACAACAAGCGTGATATCATCTGCCTGGGGATGCGTTCCCATAAAGGAATATACCTCTTCTTTCACAGAGGCCAGGAGCTTGCTGGCCGGGCGGGCCGCATGCCTGAGAAAAGTCTCTGTCAGGCGGTTCAGGCCATACCGGTCCTTGCCGGGATTCAGGGCTTCCGTAACACCGTCCGTATAAAGCAGGATCTTATCCCCGGTTTCCATATGTATCCGGCGTTCCTCCAGAAAATCCTCAATATCCGGCTTGACGCCCAGGATCAGGCCGCCGGACGGGATCGCCTCCACTTTATCCGATGCTTTCCGGTAAAGAAGGATATGTTCATGCCCGGCTGAAGAATAGGTCAAGGTCGAGGATGCGGCCTGCCAGACGAGATAGAGCATGGTCATGAACTTCTCACCGCCCAGGTGTTTATCCAGTATCTCATTGATATGGATCAGGTTCTTCTTGGGAGAGCTCTCAGTATGGGAAAAAATATAAATAGCGGTCTTGACCATGGCCATCATCAGTCCCGCGGCAAGGCCTTTGCCGGATACATCGCCGATGACGATACCGCAGTCGTTCCTGTCTTGTTGAGGAATGAAATCATAATAATCGCCTCCGATCTCCTTGGCCGGCTGCATCAATCCCTGTATCACAAGGTGAGCGAGCTGGGGAGGGTTATGAGGCAGGAGGCTCAACTGGATCTCCCGGCCCAGGCGCAGTTCCTCGGCGATCCTTTCCTTTTCCACGATGTCGCCGTGATGAAGGGAGTTGTCCATGGTGATGCCGATCTGCCTGCCGAGGACTTCGAGGAGTTCGATGTCCTTGATACGGTAAGCCTGCAGGTTCTCCTTTTTCCCCAGTCCCAGGATACCGATCATCCTGTCCTGGAGCATGATGGGGATCAGGAGTTCCAGGCTGTTGTCACGGAAAAAGCCGATGGCGTTCTCCCGTATCCGGCTGAACTGGGGATCGATTTCCACCTGTTCCCGTTCCAGGGACCGGCCGTTCACGGCCATCCACTGGATAAAGTCCGTTCTTTCCGGATGACTTTTTTTCTCGTATGTTAATTTAACGGCCCGGCCTGCAGTTTCATAACCCGCGGCCGAATAGACCTCCAGCTCGGACTGGTTCGGCTGTTTGACCAGGATAAGGGCATTCCTGACGTACAGGACTTCCTTCAGTTCACGGAAAAGGTTCACGCTCAGTACCTGCAGGTCCAGTGAACTGCCGATGCGCGAGGGCATCTCTGCCAGGACCATCTGGTAACTGTACCGTTTTCTATTGAAGAAATGATCGATCCTGGGCTTGAGACGGTTGTAGTAAGCCAGGAAGAGCATGAGCATTAATGAGATGAGAAGAGCCAGGCCCGTGAAGTTCAGATGGAATATATTGTTCTTGAGAAGTCCGAAGATCAGGCCCATGGGCAGGATCAGCAGGAGGAGGCTGAGGAGCCAGAGCGTTGTACGGTGGATAACGGTCTCGATCTCCAGGGC
>JAQTRT010000274.1 GCA_028711675.1 bacterium
GCCCCTGCAGAAAGATATTTATCTCAGGATCAACCTCTCTTTCCCGAGCCATAAAACTCCCATGGAACTGACCGGGAAAGTGGTCTGGGTCAAGGAAGAGAAGAGCCGCTTTATCACAGGCGTTAAATTCGTTGATTTTGACGATGAGACATACAGAAAGATCATCCAGGATTATATCAGCGAGAAGTCCGTTAATTCCTGATCACTTTCTTTTTTTCCGGGAAGCTTCATTTTTTAGGAGAACGTCTGCTTTCCGGGAAAGCCGGTGATCATTGGTCCTGAGAGAAAGCTGCCTGATAAAACCAAGATATTCCCCTTTCCTGTCCTGCCGCAGGGCTAAAAGCGCAGCAGCGCAGGAGAGCTTCACTTCTTCAGAGATGTCCTTCCCGAACGCGGCAGTCAGAATCCGTACAGAATCCCATGACCCGAACAAACCCAGACCTTCCGCTGCCAGGCTCCTGGCCTGTCCCGACGCGTCCCCGGCAAGGATCTCCCTGTATTTCCTTTCTGTTCTCATCCTGTTCGTACTGCCCAGGCTGAAAGTATTCACGGTCCTGATGCTGAATACCCTGGCTGTCTCGTTCTTATGGTCCATAGCCGGCAGCAGATATTTCATGCTTCCCTTTTTATCAGCCATGGCAGTGAGTTTCACAAGATCATTCGTGGAGATATATTGCATATTATCAAAAAGCACGGGAAGGCCGGAATTATCATTGATCTCCAGCAGGCCGGAAACAGCATGAACCGGGTAAAGCCCTTTGTTCAGGAATCTCATCAGGGTCCGGGTTGTTTCCCAATCCCCGGCCCTGCTCAGGAACCCGATGATCTGCCCGGCTTTCTCCTCTCCCGGCCTGAGATTGGTCTCTTTCAGAACGGTGTTCAGGTAATTATTCAAAGCCGGGACAGCCCGTTTCTCCCCCAGCCTGACCAGGGCTTCGGCTGAAGTTCCGGCTATTTCCCTGTTCCTGCTCCGGAGCAAATTGATCAGATCCGGATTGGCTTTTGTAAATCCTGTCCGGGAAAGATACTTTATATCATTCGTAATACCTGACGAACCGGGCTTTTTCAGGTTCTTCGCTATCTCTTCTTTGATCCTGCTGCCATAACGGTTCAGCAGGGCTTTTGCCTCCGTACCGTAAACATCAAAAAGAGGTACTGCTTCTTTTCCGTATTTCTTTATCTGTTCAAACGAATCCATCCCGTACTGGTTCATTATCCGGAGAGCTTCGATACCATAATCCGCGATAAAATCAACAGGGTCTGTGCCGTTCCCCGCCAGATGGAACACAGAAGCTTCATCGCCGCCTTTCATCAAAGCCCGGATCTCGCTGATCCGGTTCAGGAGTTTCCGGCTGTCCCAGAGCCTGACAGTCTTATCGCTGCCTGAACTGGCGATCTTTCCGGAGTCAGCGCTGATACTGACGGAAAGGACAGGGCCCTGATGTGTTCCCAGCACGAGTCCCGGAAGCTTTCCTTCAATATCCCAGATCCTGATCGTACCGTCATTGCTTCCGCTGATAAGGTATTTCCCGTCCGGAGAAAAAAAGAGCGAGTTCACGGAATCATCATGGCCTTTAAAGGTCCTGAGGGAATTCCCCTTCAGGTCCCAGAGCGTGATAAAATTATCCCCTCCAGCGCTCGCTATATACAGGCTGTCCGGGCTGAAACAGGCGGTATTCACATAATTAAGGGGGCCGTAGAACGGTTTCATCAGCACAGGCCGGAGCAGCTTCTCCTGGATGTTCCAGAGCTTGAGAGTCCGGTCATAACCGGCCGTAACCAGGTAATTCCGGTCAGGGCTGAAAGAGGCTGACAGGGCATAAGGGATATGGGCTTCTGCCGAACTTTCCAGATTACCGTTGATATACCAGAGCTTGACCGTACTGTCCCTGCTGCTGCTGGCGATATATTTACTGTCAGGGCTGAAGCTGACCGACATCACGGAATCCTTGTGCGCTTCCATGCTCCTGACCGGTTTCCCGTCCGCGCCCCAGAGCCTCACGCTTTTATCGCTGCTCCCGCTTGCAATGAATTTTCCGTCAGGACTGAAGCAGACAGAGTTCACGGAATCACTGTGGCCTTCGAATGTCTTTCTCAGCTTGCCGGAGATATCCCAGAGCTTCAGGGTCCGGTCTTTGCTTCCGCTGATGATATATTTGCCTTCCGGGTCCAGGCACACGGAGTTTACCCTGTCTGCATGGCCCGTGAAAGTGCGGACCAGATATTTATCCTGCGCACTTATTGCGCCGGGTTCAGCAAGGAGAAGGAGCAGTATTAATCCGGATAAAAAAACCATCTCATCCCTGATTATATATTTTAATTTTTAGTTTTCAATAATATATCAGAGGAGAATCCTTTCACTCATGCTTTCTGCACGTAATTGATGATCCCGTCAGCTGCCTTACGCCCCATTTCCATGGCTGCGATGACTGTGGCTGCTCCGGTCACGATATCGCCGCCCGCGAACACGCCCGGTACAGAGGTCATCATGCTGTCATCCACCACGATTGTCCCTTTCCGAGTCGTCTTCAGCTCAGGCATGGACTGCGCTAAAAGAGGATTGGGCCTCTGGCCGATGGACATAATGACCGTGTTCACGTCCATGGTGAACTCCGAGCCTTTCACAGGCACAGGGCTCCTGCGTCCGCTCTCGTCCGGCTCACCCAGTTCCATGCGGATGCATCTTATCTGTTTCACCCATCCCTTGCCGTCACTGACGATCTCAACGGGATTGGTGAGAAAATGGAACTCAATGCCCTCTTCCTTGGCATGATGGACTTCCTCAACCCTGGCCGGCATCTCTTTCTCTGTCCGTCTGTAAACCACGATCACTTTTTCCGCTCCCAGTCTTTTCGCCACGCGCGCCGCGTCCATGGCTACGTTCCCTCCTCCCACGACAACGACAGGTGAGCTGAACCGGATAGGCGTATGGGCCTGGTCAGGATACTGATAAGCCAGCATCAGGTTATTCCGCGTCAGGAACTCGTTGGCAGACAAAACCCCGTTCAGGTTCTCACCAGGAATGTTCATGAATGAAGGCAAACCCGCACCCACGGAAATAAAGACAGACCGGAATCCCTGCTCCTGCAGGTCTTTGAGTGAGAGCGTCCTTCCCACGAGCACGTTAGGCATGATCTTCACGCCCAGTTTCCTGATATAATCTATCTCTTTGTCCAGCACACGGCGCGGAAGCCTGAACTCGGGTATGCCATAACGGAGCACGCCGCCGAACGAATGGAAGGATTCGAAGATAGTGACGTCACACCCTTTCCTGGCCAGTTCGCCGGCGCAGGTCAGGCCCGCGGGGCCCGAGCCCACGACAGACACTTTAATAGCCTTGGGCTCCACTTTTATCTCTTTTTCCCTTTTGGAATCCATTTCCCAGTCAGCCACAAAACGTTCCAGCTTGCCGATCCTGACCGGTTCCCCGCGCTTGCCGATGGGGCAGTACATCTCGCACTGGGTCTCCTGGGGGCAGACCCTTCCGCAGATACCCGGCAGGGAATTGGTCTCTTTGATGACATCGATGGCTTCGCCGAACTTCTCTTCCTTGATCAACTTAATGAAACGGGGCACGTCAATGCTGACCGGGCACCCTTTCACGCACTGGCCGCATTCCAGGCACCGTTTGGCTTCTTCCACAGCCTCTTCTTTATTGTAACCGAGGCAGACCTCTTTAAAATTCTTTGACCGGATCAGGGGGTCCTGCTCCCTGATCGGGATGGATTTAAACTGCAGTGACATGGCATTTTTCTCCTTCGTGATGTTCGTATTGTCTGTTCCTGTGCATGAGCGAGTCGAAGTTCACCAGGTGGCCGTCGAACTCAGGGCCGTCCACGCACGCGAACCTGGTCTCGTTCCCCACTTCCACGCGGCAGCCGCCGCACATGCCGGTGCCGTCGATCATGATGGGATTGAGGCTCACGATGGTCTTCACGTTATATTTCTTTGTCAGCTGGGAAACGAACTTCATCATGATAACGGGGCCGATGGCGATCACGGCATTGACCTTTTCGGAATCCAGTATCTTCTGGAGCGCATGGGTCACCAAACCTTTTTCGCCGTAACTCCCGTCATCCGTAGTGATGAT
>JAQTRT010000275.1 GCA_028711675.1 bacterium
CTGTATGATCGCCTTTTTCCATCCTTACCCTGCCGCGGTTATTGTAAGCTTCAGTATATTTCGGATTGATTTCAATGGCTTTTGTTTAATCCAGGATGGCTCCTGCATTATCACCCTTTGCCTTTTTGGCCTCTCCCCGGTTGTTATACGCTTCCGCAAAATCCGGATTGATTTCAATGGCCTTGCTGTGGTCCCGGATGGCTGCGGCATGATCCCCTGTATTCCTCTCCGCGATCCCCCGGTTATCGTATGCTGCCGCAAGGCTCGGATTTATTTCAATGGCTTTTGTATAATCCTGGACAGCTTCGGTATAATAACCTTTGTTCATCCTCATGATCCCGCGGTTATTGTAAGCCTCCGAAAGATCCGGATTGATTTCGACGGCTCGCGTAAAATCCCGGATGGCGCCCTGGTAATCCCCCGTCTTCTTTTTTACGAGACCGCGGTTATTGAACGCGTCGGCAAAATCAGGATTGATATTGACAGCTTCCGAAAAATCCGGAAGAGCCCCGTCATAATCACCCCTCCTGTATTTCAGGATCCCGCGGTTGTAATAAGCGCCGGCAAAAACGGGATTGACATCCACAGCTTTTGTATAATCCAGGAGAGCCCCTTCATAGTCTCCTTTCCCGTATTTCGTGATCCCCCGGTTATTATACGCTTCGGCAAAATTCGGGTTTATGCCGATAGCCTTTGTAAAATCCAGGATGGCGCCGGAATAATCGTTTTTGGCCTTTTTGACCTCACCGCGGTTATTATAAGCTTCCGTAAAATTCGAATTGATACTGACGGCATGCGTAAGGTCTGCAAGCGCGCCGTTATAATCGTTCTTTTCCATCTTTATTTTTCCCCGGAAATTATATGCCTCCGAAAAATTAGGATTCAGGTCAATGGCTCCTGTAAAATCCAGGATTGCGCCATTACGGTCGTTTTTCCTGTATTTTGCGATTCCGCGGTTATAATAAGCATCCGCAAGATTCGGATTTATCTCAATGGCTTTTGTAAAATTCAGGACAGCCCCGGTATAATCGCCTTTTTTAAGCTTCTCAGTCCCGCGGTTATAATAAACGTCTGCTGTCTGCGAAGATAATTCAACAGTAAGCAATATGAAGCTGATCACAAGCAGGAGCTTTCTTTTTTGCATGATTATCCTCCTCCCTGTCCCCTGATAACCGGACAAAAGGAGCTGATCCCGGATTACCTGTCTCAGGTCAATACCGTTTAACAATAAATATAGATAATAAGCTTACCGGGATACAGAAATACGCAGTTTGACTGACCTGATGAACACACCTTTCCCCCGGCTTAACCCCTAAGTCAAATATAGTATCTTCCTTTTTCTTGTCAACTAAATAATATCGCTTCATTTACAATTGAAAAACAGGATGATTTTCAATATAAACAGCAAAGGATAAAAAACTCATTTAGTAAAACCAGCCGTTTAAAATTGACATCCCGAATAAAAAAGATATATTATAGAGATATTATCAAAGGTCTGTGGTATCACGGCTGTGTTTTTCTGCTGATACCCGGATCCGGGCACCGTTCAGGCAAAGGATTGTTTCAGGTCCAAGTCATCAAGAAAGCGTAAAATAGTTCCGCCCCGGAGAGGCTCAATGATCATTCATGTTTTTTTTTCATGTCCCGGATCAAGGAAACGGGATGGGGCAACGCTCATTTCCCGGATACAATCACCTTATGCAAAATCTGTATGACATTATCATCATCGGCGGAGGGGTCGTAGGGACTGCCGTCAGCCGCGAACTTTCACGGTATAAACTGAGGACCGCCCTCCTGGAGAAGGAGGCGGAACTGGCCTTCGGTGTCTCTAAATCCAACAGCGGTATCATTCATCCCGGAACCCAGAATCCGCCTGATTCCCTGAAAGGCCGGCTCTGCGTGCAGGGGAACAGGCTGATCCGCTCCCTGGCCCGGGAACTGGGGGTTCATTTCGTTGAGACCGGCGAGCTCATCGTGATCTTCCATGAAGAGGAACTCCCGGGACTGCTCAAGCTGAAGGCCGAGGCAGAACAGCTCCGCGTCCCGCGGTTAAAGATCGTGGATAAAAAATGGCTCGGAAAGAATGAGCCCAACCTCAGTCCCGAAGCCTATGCAGCTCTGTACGCTCCCACAGCCGGTATTATCAGCCCCTACAGGCTTACCTATGACCTGGCTGAGAATGCCGTGAAGAACGGAGTTGAAGTTTATACAGACTGCAGGGTGGAACAGATCATCCGGCTCAAGGACCGTTCCTTCGAGGTTCATACCAGCCAGGAAAAATTCACCGGAAAATATATCATCAACGCTGCAGGCCTGCATGCGGACGAAATAAGCGCCATGGCCGGAATCTCTGATCTCATCATCAAAGCCAGGAAAGGCGAAGAGTATATTCTGGACAAGAAAAAAGAACATCTTGTCAATCACATCCTCTTTCCCATGCCGTCCCCTGTGTCCAAAGGCATCCTGATCATAAAGACCTCGGACGGGAATCCCATGATAGGCCCTACGGCTGAAGAGACCGGTGATAAAACAGACCTCTCCACGTCACCGGAAGGCCTGGTCCGGGTGCTGGAAAGCGTGCGGAAAATGGTGCCCACCATACGGGAACAGGATATCATCGCATATTTCGCCGGCCTCCGTCCTTCGGCCGGAAAGGATTTCATCATCCGTCATGAAAAAAAAGTACCGGGCTTCATCAATGTAGCCGGGATACAATCACCCGGCCTGACCGCTTCGCCGGCCATTGCCCTGATGGTCAGGGATATCCTGGCCTCGGACGGGCTGGAACTGAATAAAAAGAAAGATTTCCATAAACACAGGAAAGCTACGGTCCATCTCTTCAGCCTTCCCTTTTCCCGGATAAAAAAAGTGATCTCCAGGGATCCGTCATACGGCGACATTGTCTGCCGCTGCGAGATGGTCTCCAGCGGGGAGATACGGGAAGCCGTTAAACGGGGTGCGCGCACCCTGGACGGCATTAAATTCCGCACACGGGCCCAGGCAGGACGCTGCCACGGCGGGTTCTGCACGACCCGTATCTTAAAGATACTGAAAGAAGAACTGAACCTTCCTGTGACAAAACTGACCAAGCGCGGAGCAGGATCAGAGGTCGTGGTGCGGGAAAAAGAGCAGGCGGATAATTAATTATCCGCCGCAACAGGATCATATTATATGAAGAAACGCGAACTTGTGATAGTGGGCGCAGGACCGGCTGGCATGGCAGCTGCTTTATCCGCATACGAGAGCGGAGTCAGGGATATCCTGCTCCTGGAACGCGACCAGTTCCTGGGCGGCATCCTCAACCAGTGCATCCATCCCGGGTTCGGTATCCATTATTTCAAGGAAGAACTGACAGGACCGGAATATGCCGTGCGTTTCATCAATAAGGTCAGGCAAGTCCGGGAGATCGAGGTAAGTTTAAGGTCATTTGTCGTGAACCTCACCGGAAAAAAAGTGATCACTTACCTGAAACCGGGACGCCTGGAACGGATAAAGGCCGGAGCTGTTATCATGGCTACCGGCTGCCGGGAGCGCACACGCGAGATGGTCCATATCCCCGGCACGAGGCCGGCCGGTATCTTCCCCGCCGGCCTGGCCCAGAAAATGATCAATATCGAAGGGATCCTTCCGGGCCGGGAAGTGGTCATCATCGGTTCCGGGGACATAGGGCTCATCATGGCCAGGCGATTCACACTCGAAGGCAGCAGGGTTAAAGCTGTCATAGAGATCCAGTCCCGATCAAGGGGACTGGTCCGGAACATGGTCCAGTGCCTTGAGGATTTCGATATACCCGTGTATTTCAATCATACGGTCTCCCGCATCCATGGAAAGGACCGGGTGGAAAAAGTGGAAGTGGCCAGGGTGGACGCTGCGTACCGCGAAGTCCCGGGTACTTCCTTTGAACTGGCCTGCGACACGGTCCTTATCTCGGTCGGCCTTATCCCCGAGAACGAACTGATCGAAATGGCAGGCGTTAAACTGGACCCTGCGACCAATTCGCCCGTATCGGATAAACTTAACTTCACGTCCCTTCCCGGTATCTTTGTCTGCGGGAACGCCTGCAAGGTATATGATGTGGCGGATTC
>JAQTRT010000027.1 GCA_028711675.1 bacterium
ACGGCCGAGGAGATCAAGACTATTAAAACAGCGGGGAAAGAAGCTGCGGAAGATAAGGGAAAAAATCAGGAGGTAACGAAAAATGAAAATCAAGGGATTTAAGGACTGGAAAATGTTCCCGAAGATACTGGCACTGGTCTCAATGGTATTGGTGCCTGTTTCCATTATGATCTTTACTTTCATCATACCGAATATCCGCCAGGGTTACACGAACTTAAAAGAGGAGCAGGTCAAACACCTGATCGAGTCTGCATACAGTATCATGCTGAAGCACAAGAACATGGTTAATGCAGGCGAGTTAACGCTGGAAGAGGCCCAGGACAAGGTCAAGGAGATCATTAAAAATATGAGATATGACGAGAATAATTATTTCTGGATCAATGATTTCGAGCCCCGCATGATCATGCATCCTAATTATTCGGAAAAGGACAGACCGGAATGGTACCAGAAGAACGGCCTGGAGAATTATACGGATCCTAATAAAAAGAAGCTGTTCGTGGAATGCGCCAGGATCTGCAGTTTGAACGGTGAAGGTCTTGTGGATTATATGTGGACCAAACCCGGCAGGGAGAACGAGAAACCTTTCCCAAAAATTTCTTATGTCAAATCCCTGAAAGACTGGAACTGGATCGTAGGTACGGGTATTTATGTGGATGACATCCAGGCCACCATTAATTCCCTGGCGAATAAAATACTCATTATCTTCGGCGTGATCCTCATACTGGCACTCCTGGCCTGTGTTCTTATGGGGCGTTTTATCCAAAAGACGGTGAAACGCACCGTGGCTCTGGCCAAACTTCTGGCTGTAGGCGATCTGACGGGAAAGATCGAGATCGATTCCGGGGATGAGATGGGCGAACTGTCATCGGCCTTGAACGAGGCGGTTAAAAGCCTGAACGATACGGCCAAGATCGCCGACCGGATTGCTAATAATGATCTGACCGTTGAGATCTCTCCCAAATCCGAAAAAGATATCCTGAACCTGTCCTTTAAAAAGATGGTTGTTAATCTGAAAAAAATGGTCCTGCAGATCACGGAAGCATCAGACCAGATCGCCGCTTCTTCCGAGGAACTTTCTCAAACCTCGCAGAACCTGTCGACCGGATCCCAGAAACAAGCTTCATCTCTTGAACAAACCTCGACTTCCATGGATGAAATATCCAAATCCGTGGCCCAGGTCTCGGAAAAGGCCCAGAACCAGGCTAACTCCGTGGAAGAAGTCACGGCATCCGTGGAACAACTGATGACTTCCATAAAGAGGATCGCGGAACTGTCGAAGAACGTCCAGGCAGGCGCAGAAGGCACCTTCGGCCAATCGGAAGAAGTGGCCCGGTCATCCCGGGAGACCATCGAAGCCATGAAACGCATAGAGGAAAGTTCAAACAAGATCAGCAGCATCATCAATGTCATCAATGATATCGCAGACCAGACCAACCTCCTGGCCCTCAACGCTTCGATCGAGGCAGCCCGGGCCGGGGATGCAGGCCGCGGCTTCGCCGTGGTGGCCAAGGAGATCAGTAAACTGGCGGAAAAGAGCGCCGAAGCCACGAAAGAGATAGAGGAACTGATCAATGAAACGGGAAAGAACGTGTCGGTCGGCTCCGAGATGGTGAAAGGCGTGGATATCAAGATCCTGCAGATCAAGGGCGCGGCTGATTCAGCCGTGAAGATCGGCCAGGAGATGTCCAGCGCCACCGAGGAACAGCTCACCGGCAGCAAACAGATATCCATAGGCATACAAAGCCTGAACAGCCTGTCCCAGGCCATTGCCACATCAGCGGAAGAACAGTCCAGCACAACGGAACAGATGAGCAAGACCGTGGAAGGAGTGAACCAGGTCACGCAGCAGTCAGCCTCCAGCGCGGAAGAGATGGCTTCTTCCGCTCAAGAGCTCTCCAGTCAGGCGGAAGAGCTGAAGAAACTCATGTCCACGTTCAGGATCAATTAAGGAAGGATGAGGGAATATGAATAATCTGGAAAAAATGGGTGAGTCGAACAATGAATATATTACCATATTCCTTGAAGAGGCAAAGGAATACATCAATACGCTGAACGAATGTCTGATGATGATGGAAAAGGATAAGGGGAATAAAAGGATCGTGGATAAAATATTCCGGATAGCCCATACCATAAAAAGCTCTGCGGCTTCGATCGGATATAATGACCTGAGCGCGTTATCACACCAGGCAGAGGATTTGATGACCAAGGTACGGTCCGGCGAAGCCGGCCTTACTCCTGAGATCATCGACATCCTGTTCGAATATACGGACACCGTTAATCTGTACGTGGAATCCATCCGGAAAAAAGACCCGGCAACCCCGGGAACCCCGGAGATGCCGGTGACTCCGGATATCCGGAACGTGAAAAAAAAGCTGGAAAAAGAACTGGCCCATCTCCAGGAAAAGAAGGAGGAAAAGACCGTTACCACGGATCCTGTGGCGGAAGAGGGATGCCCCCTGGTCCTGGTGGAATACGAAAAAAGGACCATCATGGAAGAAAAAAAACAGGGGAAAAACGTCTTTCTCCTTACCGTGGCCGTTGATCCCCGGGAACAGATCAAATGGCTGAGGACTGAACTCATCCTGAACAAACTGAACGAGATGGGGGAAATAATCAGGATCATCCCTGACAAAGAGGAGATGCTGAAGAACACATACGAAGGGATATTTTCGGTCATCCTCACCTCCTCCCTGGACGCGGATGCTGTTGCCGGAAAAGTGAAAGCCGACCTGATCTGGGAAGTGCGGATCGCAACGATCAATGACCCGGAAAAAGTCCGGATCAACAACAAACCACTGCGGCCGTTCGAAAACGGGGAAAAAGAGAAGGAGACCGGCAATTATCTTTCCCGTGATGAAGCTGAAACCCTGATGAACCAGGCTAAAAAAATCAATGTCATTACCAGTCTGGACACTATCCGCGTACCCGTCAACAAGCTGGACAACCTTATGAACCTTGTGGGCGAACTGCTCATTACGAACTCAGGCCTGAAGGAAGTGGAAAAACAGGTCAAAGGCCTGCTGAAAAAGAACATTGTATACAGCAGGATGAATTTCATCACGGACAAGCTCGCGAACATCTCATCCGAACTCCAGAGCAACGTCATGAACATGCGCATGCTTCCCATCGCTTATGTGTTCACGCAGTTCCACCGGGTGGTACACGACCTGGCCAAGGAACAGAACAAGCAGATCGAGCTGGTGCTGAAAGGAGAGGATACGGAGCTGGACAAGAAGGTCATTGACGAGATCGGAGCCCCCCTGACCCACCTGGTAAGGAACTCGGTGGACCATGGCTTGGAAACCATGGAAGAACGGATAAAAAACAAAAAACCCGCCGTGGGAACCATTACCCTCTCCGCTATGAGCGAAGGGAACCATATCATTCTCTCTGTCAAGGATGACGGGAAAGGGGTGGATATTGAGAAAGTAAAAGAAACGGCACTGGCCAAAGGACTGATAAGCCGGGAAGAATTATCCGTCCTGAACGATGAAGAAGTCATGAAATTCATCTTTAAACCGGGATTCAGTACGAAGGAAACGGTGAGCACGATATCCGGAAGGGGCGTGGGCCTGGACGTGGTATATAACACCATCACGAACCTGGGCGGTACGGTCAGGATCAGGAACGAAAAAGGACAGGGATCGGAATTCATCATTCTCCTGCCTTTGACCCTGGCTGTCACGGCCGGCATACTCGTCCGGCTGAACACCAGTTTGTATGCCATCCCTATCGCCAACATCAAGGAATGTATCAAGATTAAAAGGAAGGATATCCAGACCATCAACGGTAAATATGTCATTAAATTACGGGAACATATCCTGCCTCTTATCAATCTGTGTGAAATGTTCGAGGAAACCCTGCCTGATACACGGGAAAACAAGGAGACCACGATCATGGTGGTACATTATCAAGGCCGGGTTCTGGGGCTGGTGATCGACCAGATCATGGGCGAACAGGAGATCGTCCTGAAGCCCCTGGAAAAAAATTATAAGAACATTAAAGGCCTGGCCGGCGCAGCCATCCTGGGCGACGGCCGCATTGTTCTTGTCCTGGATGTGGCTATTCTGATGGGTCTGGTGAAAGAGCCGAAAAACAAGTCATTATCCACAGCACAGAAAGAAGAACACCGGGAAAGGATACCGGCTTGAGCAACGGTCCTGTTTCTCTCAAGCCAGCCTTTCCCAGGAAGGAATCGTGGTCATCTACAGCATGAAAAAACAGGTTTTCCATCAACCTGTCCTGTCCTCACCCGGATCGTCCGGTATAACGGTTGACAAATAAAATATAAATGATATGATACAATAATCCTGCAGACAAGAAGAAAAGGAGGCATTCCATGAAGGACAGGATCATTGTATCATCTCTTCTTTTCACGATATTTCTCTTCCTGGCCTGTGAAAAACGGGCAACTGAAGCCGGGATCACAAATATCTATGAAAGCAGCGACCGGAAAAGCATTTATTTCGATACGACCATAAAGAAAGGACTGGTCCTTGTGTCGGATAAGGATTCTGTTTTCAGTATCTTGGACCAGACTGACGATAAAAAATGGGTCCTGCTCCAGTCTGCGCCGGCCGAAGCCGGTCCCGGCAGGGTGGAGACACAGAATATCCTGTACAACGTAGGACACGGGATCAGGATCGATGACCCTCTCCTGGGTTATGAGAATTGTTATTTTACGGGTTTTTCCAAACAAGGAAACGAGGATTATATATCCTTCGAGACCATGGACTCGTCCGGGACTTCCATGTCCCGCAGTATGAAACTGAAAGACCTTGAAGAAAAGATAAAAAAATAAAGAATAGGATAAATACTTTTTCCCGTAATCAACCCATTTTTATTTGACTTTTATAATATTACGGTTAATTTGATCCAGGGAGATCATGAAGACAATACCAGCCTGATACCATCGCGCGGATACGATCATGGAACAAAAAACCGGAAAATTAAGCATTATCCTGCCTTGTGCCGGAGAAGGGAAAAGACTCGGCCTCACCGCGCCCAAGGAGCTTTTCGAGATCATGCCCGGGATCAGGCTGATCGATTTTTCCCTGAAGCATATCCGGCATTACTTGATGTCAGAACCGGCATCCCCGCAGGAAACACAGATACTGGTGGTGATAAAAAAAGGGAAAGAAAAGGTATTCCATTATGTAAAAAAGCAGTTCAGCGACATACCTGTATCCGCGGTTTATTTTAATAATAAATACCATGAATGGCCGGGTTCAGTCCATTCCAGCAGTCCTCTTCAGACAAGGTATAACCTGGCGTTCCTGCCGGATTCAGTGATCTGCCTTTCCGGACCAACCCCTGTCATAAACAGGGACAATCAAGGGCTTATCGGCATATTCATGAAGAAGATCAGGTCACATCCTGTTGTGCTGGGAACCATCCGATGTACCGATCCTGAAACACTGAAACACCTGGGCGCCTGCTATGTGAAGGAGCATAAGGTCCTGAGATTCCAGGATAAGCCGGAAGGCTCTTTTATGAAATATAACTGTTTCTGGGGCTGCTACGGATTTCAAAAACAAGCGGGCCATGAGCTTTATTCATTTCTTTGGAATTCTGTCCGGCACAGGAAGCCTTCCTACAGAAAAACATCCTTTTATCCCATGGCCTCGTTCCCCATAGAAGCGTATCATGACCTGGGCACATGGGAATCCATCACTGAACTTAAAGCATCTCTCCAGATGATTCGATTTTTCTCAGATAATTAAGCCTCAGGTCATCATTTCTATTGGACGCTTTCTCCTTTAATCTTTCCATCTCCCGCCTCATGATCTCCCTGGCTTTCCCGAGTTCTTCAGGAGAAAGGTGGCTCCGGCAGAACAGGGAACGGTTCCTCTGGAAATAATAAGTGGTGTAGAGCGGTTTTTTATGGCATGTCCTGCCCACTTCATGCCTGATCCCGGCTTCATAGCACCGGCCGATCCTGATCCCCAGCTTATGGCCTCGGAACGAGAAATCCGCGTCCTCCCAGTACGTATGGTATGATTCATCCATGCCTTTCAGGGCCCGGAATGATTCGCCGGTGAGCCAGAGCCCTGTACCCGGCACATAATCTTTTTGGGGATCGAGCAGAACAGGAAGCCCGTGTTCACGGTAATGATGCAGAGTAAGTCTCTCCCTGTCAAAATAGCCGGCGACAGAATCGATCTCCTGAGGGGAAGAGAGATAATAGATGCAGGGAGCTATGATCTGGAGACGGTCCTGTTCCGAAAGCCGGATACAGTTCTCCAGCGCACCAGGAAGGACCAGGGTATCGTTCGTCAGGAAAAAAGCAGAATCATAACCTTCCGAAAAGACACGTTCCAGTGCCCTGTTGAACCCGCCGGAATAACCGCTGTTGGCCTCCAGCCGGACATGGTTCACAGCCGGGTATCGCTGTCTGATCTCCTCATGGACCTTCTTTTCCGAACCGTTATCAAAAGCAAAACAGAGGCTGGCCGGGTTAGAGGCCAGGATGGAATCCAGGCAACGTACGGTCAAGGAAGGTTTGTTGTAGTATAATAAGACGATGGCGCTTTTCATAACAAGAGGATAATATATGTTCTTCCAATGATTTGTCAAATAAAGACGTTAACAGGAAAAAGTGCCGCTCCCAAAGGTCATTTCTTTTTCAGGCCGGCCCGGGCCTTCTGGATCCAGCCTTTCAGGTCAGCGTTCTCCGGATCGAACTTCAGCGCTTCGCCCCATTCCTTGAGCGCTTCCTTATAATTTTCTTTCACGTACGCGTCCAGGCCCATGTAAAAGAAATACTTGTATTTCTCTTCCTCGCCTTTTTTCCACCGGATGATCAGGATGTCGGCCCTGCCTTTGTCGTCCCGCGGTTTAAGGACGCGGTACTCGATCTTTTTATAGTCCAGGCCGTGGTTGGTCAGATAAAAAAGGATGACCCGGGCCTCTTTTTCCGAAAGCGAAGAGGACGCACCTCCGGTCCTGGACGGATACATCATGATAATAATCCTCTTATAGCTCTGCTTCCCGGCCAGGCCGGCCACCTGGTTCAGGATCTCCTTGCCGTCCCTGCTGATCCTGTTCCCGTCGAAGAGCTTCTCCCTGGCATCAATGATATTTACCAGGATCTCCTCATTCTTCTCCTGCACAACCAGCTTGATCCTGGACTGCTCCTGCTCGTCCATCAGGTCCTTGATCATATCCTTCCATTTCACCGTAACCCCTTTAGCCGGGATAAAACCAATCTCCCTGATCTCATACCCTCCTTCCTTCTTTTCCAGGCGCCAGTCTTCGAATACCAGGGTCAGCTCCTGCAGATCGCGGAGATCGACCGGTTCATTCTCGGATTCGAACTCCCTGAAAGGAATAATGATACTGGTCCATTGGTCCGTAATGTTCATGACATCGGTCTTCATTTTAGCCTTGCTGTCTTTCAGTTCCATTTTAAAAAAATCAGAAAATCCTTTCTCTTTGATGCCGCGGATGGTAAGGACCACAGCCTCAAATCCGGAAAGGTCAAGGCTCCGGAGCTTGGTCCAGAATCCGTTGAAAGCCGGCTCTTTGGAATCCACGTCATACAGGATCTTTAGCGTGAAATCAGCTCCCGGCGCATCCGGGTCCTTTACCAAAGACATGCGGCAATATGCTTCTTTATCATAGGGGTTCAGGTCAAAGACGCCGAAATCAGCGTTCAGGGTGTTCTTAAACTCTTTTTTAGCAAAATCGAGCAGGATAAAAGGCTTATCAACAGAAAAAGTCTCATCCGGGGAATATTTTTCACCCCAATCAGCCAATGCCGGGACCTGAAAGCAGAAACAGAGCAAGTAAATGAGGTATTTTATCTTTTTCTTCATTATTAATATACATATCGACCTTCCAACAGGCAAAAATAAGTTAAGATAGGAAAGACTTGCAGCGGAACTTTTTATCTTTAGCCTTGTCCAATAAGACAGCAGGTCCGGGACAAATAGAAATAACCAAAACGGAGGTCTTTATGATAAGGATAATTTTTCTCACTATCTTTCTTTGCATGAATTTCTTTCAGGTCATTTCCCATGCCGCAAGCCAGTATAATGAATATACTGTTACAGACCCCTATACATACAGAAACCTGGCCATATTCCTCATCCGCGGCAGGAACACCATCAAAGCAGACAGGTTCATCACCCTGGATGAGGCCATCAGGCAGAAAAAGATAATTGTTTATGAGACAGAAGAGGTGAACGAGTTGTCGGTCAGGAACCTTTCCAAAAAAGATACCATCTTTATCCAGTCCGGAGATATCGTAAAAGGCGGGAAGCAGGACCGTGTCATCCGGTTCGATATCATCATACCGCCCCGGTCCGGCAGGATCCCTATAGACTCCTTCTGCGTGGAACAGGGACGCTGGGAGAAAAGGGGGAACGAGGAGGCGGATCATTTCAGCAGTGCCGATGAAAAATTATCCTCAAAGAAACTGAAGATCGCGGCCAAGTCCTCAGGTTCACAGTCCGAGGTCTGGGACCAGGTCGGCGCTTTCCAGGAGAAGCTGGAAAGAAAAACGGGGAAACCGGTGAAAAACGGCGAATCCGAGTCAAGCCTCCAGCTCACGCTTGAGAACTAGGACGTGAAGAAAGAGGCAGGACGATACATCAGGGAGCTCTCGCATATCGCCGGGAAAGCCAATGACGTGGTGGGCTTTGTCTTCTGCATCAACGGCGAGATCAACAGCGCTGACATTTATTCCCACAACAAGCTTTTCCTGAAGTTATGGCCCAAGATGCTGGAAGCATCAGCCATTGAAGCCGTGTCCGAATACGAGCAGGGCTTTGACTATGAAACACTGAGCTCAAGGGATATAAGGAACTGGCTCGAGGACGTGGAGAGCGGCCGGAAGAGTCCGAAGAGCATCAACAGGTACACGGATGCCCGGGTGATCGACAATGAAGATTATTACATGATGGAGACCTATGACGAGAAGGATAAAGACAACTGGGTCCATAAGAACATGATAAAAAAATAAAAGGATCAGGCAGCACCTTGTACCGAAACGGCACGAGGACGTACCGAAACGGCACGAGGACGTACCGAAACGGCACCAGGGCGTTTTACGGCTTGACTGGATAAAGTAATTCATTATAATAGTACCTGGCATGGAAAAATATAATGATATATTAAAAGGTCTTCCTGTGGCTGAGGTGGCGGATGAACTGCTGAAAGCCCTGGGCCGGTCCAATTGCGCTGTTCTCCAGGCGCCTCCCGGCGCAGGAAAGACCACTGCTCTTCCCCTCTGTTTCCTTAACGCAGAATGGCTTAAAGGACGAAAGATCATCATGCTTGAGCCGCGCCGCATAGCGGCCCGTTCGGCAGCCGGCCGCCTGGCCTGGCACCTCAGGGAACAGGTAGCCGGGACGATCGGATTCAGGACACGGCTGGAGACAAAGGTCTCGCGGGAGACCCGGCTTGAAGTGGTAACCGAGGCCATTCTAACCCGCATCATCCAGAATGATCCTGGACTTGAAGAGTATGGCATGGTCATCTTCGATGAATTCCACGAACGGAGTATTCCTTCCGACCTTGGCCTGGCCTTTACGCTCGACAGCCAAAGGACGATCAGGAACGATTTGAGAATACTCATCATGTCAGCCACGATCGAAGCAGAGGCGATCAGCCGGAAGCTCCATGCTCCCGTGTTCATAAGCCGGGGAAGGAGCTACCCGGTCGAAATCCTGTATTCGCCTGTTCCTGAAAAGACGCGGCTGGAAGACCACCTGGTCCGGCAAATCCTGTCCGGTCTCTCCAGATACCAGGCCAGCATGCTTGTTTTCCTGCCCGGCAGCAATGAGATAAAAAGATGCGCAGCTCTCCTGGAACAGCAAATGAACCGGCCGGACACGGAAGTATTCCCGCTTTACGGCGACCTTCCAGCTGACAGACAGGACGCAGCCATACAGCCGGCATTGCCGGGAAAACGGAAAATAGTGCTGGCCACGTCCATTGCCGAGACCAGCCTTACCATAGACGGCGTGAACATCGTGATCGACAGCGGCCTTTCCCGGATACCCAGGTATGACCCGTCCAGCGGCTTCACGCGGCTGGAGACAGTACCTGTCACGCAGGACTCAGCCGGCCAGCGGAGCGGACGCGCAGGCAGGACAGGTCCCGGCATCTGCATCCGGCTCTGGGAACAAAGCGTCCAAAGCACGCTCCTCATCTCGCGCATACCGGAAATATTAAGTTCAGACCTTTCGAACCTTTGGCTTGAACTGGCAGGATGGGGCGCGAAAGACCCGGCTGAACTCTTCTGGCTCGACCAGCCCTTGTCATCGGCAATTTCCGAAGCCCAGGAACTGCTCCTGGAGCTTGAGGCCCTGGATAAAAAAGGCGGCATTACGGAACACGGAAAAAAAATGCTCAGCTTCCACAGCCATCCCAGGCTCAGCCACATGATGATAAAAGCCAAAGAAACCGGCCTGGCCCGGCTTGCGTGCATCCTGGCATCCATTCTGAATGAACAGGATATATTCCGTTTTGGGGACAAGACCAGGAACAGCGATATTTCCCTGCGCCTGGACATTCTGTTGGGTACACGCTCCGCAGCAGCGGACTCTCACATCGATTGGTCCGGCTGCAGGCGCGTCATGGACCAGGCCCAACGATGGCAGGAGATGCTGGGCACGGCTTCAGGAGGCCGGGAAAAATGGAATGACGATGATATCGGCCCTGTCCTGGCATTCGCTTATCCTGACCGCATAGGAATGCGAAGGCTTGAAAGCAAGCGCCACTACCTTCTCTCCAACGGACGCGGAGCATTTTTCCAGGAAAAGGACCCGTTCCTCCTGACGGAATATATCGTGGCAGCCAATCTGGACGGGAAAGGCGCTGACGCGCGGATCCTCCTGGCCGGCCATCTTGACCCTAAAAAACTGAACGAATATTTTAAGGATGAGATCGGGACTGTCTCCTTCATCCAGTGGGACGAAAGGACGGAGAGCGTGCTGGCAAAAAAACAAGTGAAGCTCTTCCAGCTTGTGCTCGAAGAATCAACTCTCCATGAACCTGACCAGGAGCTTGTAAAAAAAGCTGTAATAAAGGGCATCCAAAGCCTGGGCGCAGACGTACTGCCGTGGGAAAAAGGGACCAGAGCCTGGCAGGACCGCGTGCTGTTCCTGCACGGGCTGGAGAACGGGAAATGGCCGGACGTATCGGACGAGTCGCTCCTGGCCTCTTTGGCCAATTGGCTTGGCCCTTATTTAACAGGTATCAGAAGACGGCAGGATTTCAGGAACATCAGGCTTCGGGACGCATTGGCATCAATGCTCGATCACAGACAGAAACAGGAGCTTGAGAAGTCTGCGCCGGAAACCATACAGGTGCCAAGCCATTCCAGGATCAGGCTCGATTACTCGGACCATAAAAAACCAGCGCTGGCTGTGCGTATCCAGGAGGTGTTCGGCTTGAAAGCAACGCCTAAAGTGGCCAATGGCCGCGTCGCGGTTGTGATGCACCTGCTCTCACCCGCGAACAGGCCAATCCAGGTAACCCAGGACCTTGAAAGTTTCTGGAAGAACACTTACAGCCAGGTGAGGAAAGAATTAAGAGGCGAATACCCGAAGCATTACTGGCCTGAAGACCCTTCGCAGGCAATAGCCACACGCAGGGTGCGGCCAAGAAAATGATCTAATCATACACGCCGCGGCAGGCTATGAAAGTCTCTGTTACGCTGAACTCCTCTATTGAGACGATCATCTCTATTTTACTGAAGCTGTAAATTGCCGGATCAGTCACAGCGAAAAAAGTGATATGATATGCTTTGTCCTCTTTTATCATACAGGGAGGCTTTATCTGCTCTTCCTTTTCAGTCAGTTCCTTGTGGTTATATTGCTTTTTATAATCCTCTATTGACTGGAGCATGTCGATCCGCCTCAACTTCACATAAACCAAGGCCAGGTCCATGGCTTTCTGATCTGAGAGTTTCTTCCTGTCCATACGAGCTTGAATGAAAGCCTGCACGTCCTTGCTCTTCTCCAGGAAAACAAGCTCGTTATCCCCGTCCGGGGCCGCGCTGTATAAAAAAATAGTCCTGCCCGCAAGAAAAGAAGCGGGATTAAAAACATTGATCTTATATAAAGGATACTCCCTGATGTATTTGATCAACAGAACATCCTTGAATTCCTCAACACCCCTGAGGTTTTCACCGTATCTTTTTTTAATGGTTTCCCTCTTCTTTTTAGACAGGATATTGGCGTAATTGAGAATATCAGGCGAACCTTTCTCCGAACCTTCCAGGCAAGTCCCGGCCAGGAAAACCAGGCTTAAAACCGCTGAGATAAAATAATTTTTCATGTTATAATCCCCGTTAAATCTGTCATGACAGGGAAGATCCCTGTTATTTATACAGACAGCGTGAAAGGGAAAAAGTTCCGGATAAATCCTGTGGAGCTGCTTTTTTATTTATCCAGTATTACGATGGTCTTGGTCTTTTTCAGGGACTTGGAGCCGTCATTGATCTCAATGGCTATGAGGTACATGCTGTTGGGGACTGTTTTGGCTTTCAGGTTCTTGCCGTCCCAGAATACAATGTTCTGGCCGGCCTGGCCTTGCGCATCTTCAGTAACCACATCCACCAGTTTACCGGCCATATTGTAAACCCTGATGCTGTACTTGACAGGTTTAGGCAGGCTGAAAGAGAGGCTGGCTGTACCCCATTCCCGCGGATTAAAAACACGCGGCTGGCAGTCGAGCACTATCTTATCGAGATCACCGCTGTAAGTGTTTTTATCCTCCACCAGGGCTATAATATTGAACTCCTTGATCACTCCGTAGATCTCATTTTGAACCATATTCAGGCTCCCGCCTATCCTGGTCCAAAGGCCGTCCTTACAGGAATAAAGGGAAAACCTGCTTTCATCCAGAAGAGCCGTATCAGCATCCGAATATTTTAAAGTAACGGTAACAGACTTTTTCAGGACCAGCGCGTTTGGTGAAAGCTGGTACACCTGGCTGTTCAGCAGGGTCAGGTTAGGCGCGGACAGGAGCGGGATATCCGTGCCTGATAATTTATTGATCCGCACCACAATGTCCCCGGACAGGGCATAGGGCGGTATCATGAGCCCGACATTATTATCCGGGGTCTGTACCCTGCCTCCCATCCGGCTGATGGTCTGGGCTGTTTTAAACGACCATTGGCTTGACGCGCCCAGGGTCCTACCGCCGAAATCCTGGATCAGGCCGGAAACAGACACCTGATAAAGGGCGTTCTCCTGTAAAGCTGCTGCTGGTTTGAGCAGTACTTCATTATTATATACGGAGTAAGTGATTTCACATTCTGTTTTCCGGCCCCGGCTGTCGGAGAGATAGATATAATCCGCGTTCAGCATATCCTGGTTCATCCGTTTATTGAACTTTATCCTTATCGTGCTGGAAGGATCGACAAAGGTCTCGTCATCGGCAGGACTGGCCCAGAGCACGGCCGGCTGCAGTATATCTTCCGTGACGAAGTACCAGGTATAGTCCCCGTAACTGCCCAGGATGGTCTTATTGAAACTGGCGATATAATACGTAGTGGGCTGGAGCGCTGCGGTGGGAGCATAGGTGAATCTGGACAGGCCGGTATTGTAGCTGCAGGTGCCGGACACGACGTTGCCGCTGATGTCTTTCAGCGTGAAGTAATTATTGAAGTTATTGCTCATGGGCGGCAGGGAAAACAGGGCCGTGACATTCGTGGAGATCTTTATGTCGCGGCTGCCCCAGGCAGGGGAAACAGAGCTGATGGAAGCGCTGAGATCCACCGCGGTCCGGAACTGCCAGATGTAATCGCCCGGCATGGAAAGGCCGTTAACAGCCTTGAACAGTTCGCTCACGATGACCGTATAATACCTGTGGCTTTCCAGATAACCGTCGGGATTGAAGGTCAGGGTCTGGGCATAGCTGTTATACGTGATATCCCCCGGGATGGCGGTACCTGAATCATCAAGGACCTTGATCGTGTCTTTCAGTAATGTGTCGGGATTCATGTACGTGGAGAATTTCACGGCAATGGGCGTATTAAGCGCTGCATCCTCCTGTCCGGGTAAAGGATAGACAGCTGTCACGGACGGCGCTCCGGATTCAGCTTTATCCAGGAACAGGTTATTGACCGAATAGGTATTGGTAAATCCCCTGATATCCCAGGCCGTTAAAGTAAGGGAATAAGTACCGCTGGCCAGGGAGGATGTATCCCAGTCGGCCAGTTTCTGGAAAGGCGGTCTGTTGCCGGAAGCCTGAATGATCGTACCTGAAGCAGTGCCGCCATACACCAGTTTAAAGCCGGACAGGTCATTGTCATAGGCATATCCCAGGACAGGCACAATTCCGCTCACCCTTTCATTGGCCGAGGGCGCGGAGATCCGAACGCTGGGCGAGCCGGAGACATTATTTCTGAACTGATTCAGGGAGACCGTATAGGCCTTGGCCGGGTACAGGAACGGTCCGGCCGCGGTCTTTCCCGCTTTTCCAAATGCCGGACGCAGGATAAAGCGGAGCATGATATTGTTCCCGTCCTCCGCTGTCCAGGCAACATTATAAAGGTTGCTGTTACAGGATACATTTTCATACGTTGTATATTTCTTCCACGGGCTGTTGCCGTTCAAACTGTAGTAAAAGTCGATGTTCACTTTTTCAACAGTGCTGTCATTGAGCACAGGCGTGTTCCGTCCGTTGTAAGCTTCATTATCCATCAGGGTCAATTGGAACGTATACTGCTTCCCCAGGACACTGAGCAGTTTTATTGACCTGATATAAGCAGGATCATTGGGCAGGGTAAAATGGTTCTTGCCAAGCTCATTGGAATAAAGATAAGTCCTGTATTCCGAGCCATTACTGCAGCCTGAGACCAGCAGGTCCAGGTCGCCGTCGTTGTCATAATCACCCGGTGCGATCACGCAATCTGAAACATTTAAAAGACCGGTAGAGACAGGTTCAAGTACGCCCTTGTTATTGCGGTAGATCATGTTCGTTCGTTTATTGCCGGAGTCGCTTCCTGCTATGCCAAGGTCCAGGTCGCCGTCATTGTCATAATCATACCATTTTGCGCTGCATTGTCTGAACTTCCTCAGTCCAATGCCGCTGTCAATGAAATTACCTCCGTAATTATTATACAAATAAGCATGGTTATCCGAGAAATGATCGCCGATGAATACAAGGTCCGGATCGCCGTCACTGTCATAATCCCCCCAGGCCATCTCGCAGGGAGACATCGCGTAGAGATTGGCATTGATATTAAAAAACCGGCCCTGATCGTTCCGGAGTATATAAGCCCGTAAACCACCATTGGTATAACCGGAAAAAGCAATGTCCAGATCACCGTCATTATCATAATCCACCCAGCTGACAGTACCGTCCTGGAGGCCTGAAAAATTGGTAAGCCTGGTAAAAACACCCGCGTTATTCCGGAATATAAGATTGGTCGATTCACCCATGCGAACCCCGCCCATCAGGATAAAATCCAGGTCACCGTCATTATCATAATCCCCCCAGGCTGCTCTGGACGCAAAAACACCGGCAAAGCGTACTTTAAGGACAAAAGATCCGTTATGATTGCTATAGAGCACACATATGCCTTTTAAACTATTGGTGGTTCCGGTCACCAGCAGGTCCAGGTCATTATCATTATCATAATCTCCCCAGGAGACACTTCCGCTGTATATACCCTGAAGATTGGTCCTGTAAACAAGCGTGCCGTTATTGTTCTGATAGATGATATTGGTTTTGCGTTCCGCCGTGCTTCCGGGCTGGCCGGCCAGGACCAGATCAAGATCGCCGTCATAGTCATAATCCCCCCAGGCTGCAGAACTGTTCTGTAATCCCGGAAGGCTGACAGCCGTTTTGCTGAAAATGCAGCCGGTATTGCGGTACAGTTTGATCTGTACACCGCTTGCATATCCTATGGTCACAAGGTCCAGATAACCGTCATTATCATAATCGCCCCAGGCCGCGTGACCCGCGGTACTTCCTGTAAGCCCGGCATTGATGTCGGTGAAGACATTGCCTCCCCGGTTCTCGTATATGCGAGTGCTCAAGGAACCGTGCAGGACCAGGTCCAGATCGCCGTCATTGTCATAATCGCCCCAGGCCGCACAGGCACTGTTGATACCGGGTAATGTAGCGGCTTTAACAAAAGAATTGCCGGCCTGGTTCAGATAAATGATATTGGTACCGCGGGGATCGTTATAGCCCGCAGTTATCAGATCGAAAAAACCGTCTGCGTTATAATCACCCCATGCCAGGTTCACAGGGGCCAGGACACTGATCAGATTTGTCCGTTTTATAAAACCGTTATTATTGTTCTTATAGATGATATTGGTCGGCACGCCGTGACAACTGCCCATAACAGCCAGGTCCAGGTCTCCGTCATTGTCATAATCCCCCCAGGCCGCGGAACTGTTGCGCACAGGAAGAAGATTCGTCTTTACAATAAAACCGGAACCGGTATTCTGGTAGATGACGTTGGTTGCGCCATTCTCATTGGAACCCGTTACCACCAGGTCCAGCCAGCCGTCGCCGTTATAATCGCCCCAGGCAACACACCCGTAGGCTACACCGACCAGCGGTATCCCACTATCCACAAAACTGCCGGCATCGTTCCTGTATATTCTGGTAAGACTGGAAAAATAACCGAAGGTTGTATTGCCTGCCAGGACCAGATCGAGGTCGCCGTCATTGTCATAATCCCCCCAGGCCAGGCTGCAGTAATTAACAGCCGGCAGCACGGCATTGATATCAACAAAGCTGCCCTGGTCGTTCCTGTATATCTTACTCATGTTAGCGGCGACAATATAGCCTGATATGGCAAGGTCCAGGTCACCGTCAGCGTCATAATCGCCCCAGACAATATTACCGTTATAAGCGGGCGCTACCGCGATATTCACTTCTTCGAATCCGACGGAATAAAGCGGGAACGCGAAGACCGGCAGGACCAGGACAAAAAAGATCAAAGCCAGCTGTAATTTTATCGGAATATTGGATATCATTTTCATGTTATTACCTCTCTGCCCGTTCAAAATAACATCGTGAAGACACCTTTCCCTGATGTTGTGAATAAAACAATTCGCATTATATTGTCAACTAAAAATATTTGTTAAATACATTT
>JAQTRT010000028.1 GCA_028711675.1 bacterium
GGCGATATCGTAGGCAACCTCTGCTCGCGCCGCGGCAAGGTGATCGGGATGGAAGCTAAAGCCGGTTTCCAGATCATCGAGGCGGAAGCGCCTCTGGCTGAGATGTTCGGATACACAACAGCCCTCCGTTCCCTCTCCAGCGGACGCGCTACTTATACCATGCATTTTGAAAAATACGTGGAAGTACCGTTCCAGATCACGGAAAAGATCATCGAGGAGCGGAACAAGGAAAAAGCTGAAAAAAAATAAAACATAAAACCGGCTCACAGGACCTGCCGCCGGAACGCGGTAATTAGTTTCCGTGTTTTAAAAAGCCTCTGCAGCCCTTCACGGTTAAAAACCGAGAGTAAGGAGCTTATCATGGCACAAACACTTTCCACCCGTCAGAACCTGCACCGGATGTTTTATTATCTCACTTTATTATATGAAGATAAAAAATACCCTCATCTGAAAGCTGTTTATCAATTTATCCTGAAACAGGAGGGGAATACCCATCATTTCTATCTGGTCATTAACGGGTCCCGTATCCAGTTTAAGGAAGGCGTCCATCCGGAACCGGATATAACTTTATCAGCTCCTGCCGGTTATTTTTTCAAGATACTCAGCAACCGGGCCAACCCGGTCCTGGGCCTGCTCCTGAAAAAATACAGTTTCACCGGCAGGTTCGATCTGCTCCCTCTCCTGAAAAAACTTTTTAATATAGGAAAATATAATCCCCATATCCAGAAAATAAACGAGAACCTGGAACCCCATGAACTCTTACGGAACACGTCGTGGAAAAAACCGGAACAGGTCCTGGTCATCCATGCCAGCCCCTCCCGCCGTACGGGACTCACATTTCACTATCTTCAAAGCCTGGTCCAGGGCATGAGAAAAGCCGGTGCACAGAGCAGGATCATCGACCTGTATGATCCGAAGATCAGGATCGAACCCTGTACAGGCTGTTTCCAGTGCTGGACCCGGACAGGGGGAAAATGCGTCATTAAGGATGATGCGTACGCGATCACGGAAAAGATAAAAAAATCTTACCTTACACTTTATACCATGTCCCTTTATGTGGATTCCATGCCGGCCAAGCTGAAAAGCCTCCTGGAAAGGAAATTCACATGGCTGCTGCCTGTTTTCTCCGTTCATACTAAAATAACAAGACATCCCCTCCGTTTCAGTAAAGAACGCTATATGGCGCTTTTTATGATCAACGGTTTTCCGGAAAAGGAGCACTTTAAACCCCTTGTCGACACCTTCCGGGATGCTGCCCGGAATTTCCACACACCTATCCGGGCCGTCCTGCTAAGACCCGGCGCTACGTTCCTGTATCAGGTGCCTCTTTATTACGACTGTTATTTAAAAGTGCTTTCTTCCCTGGAACAGGCAGGCTGGGAACTGGTGCAGAAAGGATCTGTCTCTAAAAAGACGGTAGATGCTGTAGCCGACAATTTCAGGATCCCCCGCCAGATCTGGTGCGACTACGCCAATATGTTCTTTTACATAAAGAGCCGGCACAAAGAATAAAAACACGGACCGGCACCCGTTACTGAGCAGGCCTCTTCAGGCTTTCCTGTTCTTCCGTTTCAGGGGAGTGACCGGGAATGTCTTCATCAGTTCTTTAATGCGGACCAGGGCCTTATCATATCTCTTTTTTTCTTCGCCGGTCAGGTAGGAGGAATGGATGCACAAATCCTGTAAAATGAGCTTGTAGCGCACCTGGAGTATCCTGTACTCTAAGAATGTGCTGTGCTGCGAATGTCCGGCGTCGAAACAAGGAAGGGGATATTCGGCGATATAGAGGATGAACCGGTCCGGATATCCGGACAGTTTACGCTGCAGAATCGCGAGGACATCGTTCTTCTCCTGGACGTTCCGGGCAAAATAAGCGAACGTGCTTTTAGCGTATCTCTGCGAACCGCTCAACAGCCCTCCTGTGGACCAGATGCTTCCCAGGAGGGACTTGCTGTTGCTCATGCTCTCCATCAGGGACTTGATGAGGACCACTTCCAGAAAACTCTCATAAGGATTCATTTTCCGGCTGTAATGCAGCTTCCCGATCTCCTTCATAAGCATGGCCAGGTCCAGTTCCCTTTCGTTCACGCTCCTGAATTTCCGGCTTTGATAAAGCCGGACCGGGATAAAGTTGTCATTCCAGTTCCGCAGGCTGATCCTGGCCCTGAGCCTGAGCACAGCACCCGGACGCCAGCCTGTTTTTTTTACAAAAGGACCGGTATTCCGGACATATTGATGCTGGCGCGTGTAAAGCCCGTCAGGCAGGACGAACAGCGGCCCCCTGCTTTTTCGGAGTTGAAAAAACATGGTTAGTTCTTTGAACATTTTTTCTCCAGCCTCTTGAGTCTTTTGCTCACATCCTCCATCTCCCGGCTAAAATTCCGGTACACGGCCCTGGCCAGCCGCTCCATCTGGCCCCTGGCGTCCTCAAGCGTACGCCTGGCCTCATTGGCCTTTTTTTCATGCCTCTCATAATAAATACTCAGTTCCCTGTAGATATAATAATCAAATTCCCCGCATTCGTCAAGCATCTGATGCAAAAGTTCAGCCATCTTCCTTGTTTCCCTTTCCGACTTATGGAACAGATAGATCAGCTTCAATGAAGCAGACCGGTTCTCCGGTCTGACAAGGCAGTCATGGCGAAGGAGGGCCACATACAGTTCCTTGTCCAGCGTTTTCAGCAGCCGGGCTATGTTCATGTAATTTATATTTTCCGGGTAAACGCCCTGCAGTATCTGGTGCAGGTTCTTCAGCTGAACGGTCAGGAGAGCCAGCATGGACCTCACATCCATCAGGTTATGATAAAAGACCTTCTCCAGTATTTGAGCGTTCCGGGTCTTCAGGTAATCCTTGTAATACTCAGGGACCAGATAACCGGGTATATCCTCGTTCGAACGGGTAAAATGCAGAATGTCCTTCTCCAGGCAGCCCAGGCTGAACTCCCTGATCCTGTCTTTCCAGAGCCTCCGGCTGGAATGAAGCAGATCAAAATGAAGGAGATTGTCAAGGGTAAAATCGAATCTCCGGGAAAGGACGAATCTGTTTTTCAGCACATAAAAATCAAAGCTTTTCCCGTTGAAAGAAACCAGGTGCCTCTTCCGGGAAAAAATTTCTTTTAAAATATAAAGCAGTCCTTTTTCATTGGTAAAATCCTCTATAAAATACTGCTCCGTGATAAATTTCTCGTCATCGCTGAAATACCCTATACCGATAAGAAAGACCATATTCCCGGCACCGGACGTAAGGCCTGTGGATTCCACGTCGAAAAAAAGGAGCTTATCGATCTGGAAGGACTTTAGTTTCTCGTTTTTCCCCAGAACAGAGAAAAGAAAGGGGAAATTGTCACGGAAATTAAAAAAATCCCGGATCATCACGTCCCCGGTCCTCTCCTCCGGGCCGAACTCTCTCCTGATCCTGAATACCCTTTTATAAGGGGTCTCCCGGTATTCCCCTTCAGGAAAAAGTTTTTCAATGGGATAAGGCTGCTCCCGGTACGGGCCTTTTATCTCGGAAGCTTTTTTCAGCAAGCCTGATTCTTTTAATTTTTCCAGAAATTCATTCCTTTCCGTCATAGCCGGCCTGTCATCCTTTTACTCCCCCTGCTCTGTATGCAACCCGCTTCTTTTTCCTAACATAATCACGAAAAATCATTTGACAAATTTATTTATTAGCGTAGTTTTACAATATCCTTATCCTTTTGCAGTAAAAGATGATATCAGAAAAAACAACACTGAACAACCGCTTCCAGGTCCAGGCTTATCTGTCCGAGGGCTTGCTTACATCCGTGTACAGAGCCAGGGATATTAAAGATAACAGTGAAGTAATACTAAAAATAATAAAACCGGAGAACACCTCCAGCCGTCCGGAAGACCTGTTCCGTTTTAAAAGAGAGTTGACACACCTCCAGTCCCTGACACACCCCCGCCTGGGGAAAATACTGGCCACAGGGGAATATCAGGATTCAACCTATTTCGCCATGGAATACGTGGAAGGTCATAGCCTTTCCACACTGCTGAACCTGAACAGAAAATTCAGTATAAAAGAGAGCGTGAACATCATTTATCAGTTAATCCAGGGTCTGGAATACTGCCACAGCCAGAACATGCTCCACCTGGACATCAGACCATCCAATATCATCCTGGAAGAGAAGAATCCGGATATCAAGATCACGGATTTCGGACTCTCCCATCTCATCGAATATACCCGGATTAAAAAACCCGAGGATATACGTTCCATTTTCAGCTATATCTCGCCGGAACAATCGGGCATCATGAAAAGAAATTCGGATGAACGTTCAGACCTGTACTCGGCCGGCATTATTTTTTATGAACTTCTTACAAAGGAACCGCCTTTCCAGGGAACAGACCTGGGAAGCATCCTGCACCAGCATATTGCCAGGATTCCGGTCCCGCCCAGGAAGATCGACCCCCAGATCCCCGAGGTCATTGAAGAGATCGTCATGAAACTTCTCTCCAAGGAGCCTGAAAGCAGGTACCAGACCGCTCATGGGCTTCTGGCTGACCTGGAAAGATTCAAAAAAGGCGAAACGTCCTTTATCATCGGCAAACAGGATAAACTGAAGAAACTCCTCTTTCACACACGCCTGATAGGACGGGAAGAGGAGATCGGCGTTCTGCGGTCCGGTTTTGACAGGGCAAGAACCGGGAACGGCCAAGTGATTCTCGTTAAAGGCGAACCGGGCATGGGCAAAAGCCGGCTGGTGGATGAGATGAGAAGCTATGTCTTCAAGGAAAAAGGCATCTTTCTCTCGGGCCGTTGTTTCAGCCAGGAGAACAAGATCCCTTATCTCCCCTACAGGGATATCCTCAATGAATACACGGACAGGATCAGGAAAAAAGAGAAAGAGGAGAAAGAGAAGGAGATCAGCCGCCTGCAAATTGTCCTGGGCGACCTGGGGGAGATCATCGTCAGCATCAATCCCGGAATGGAAGAGCTTCTGGGGAAACAGCCGGAACTGATACCGCTCGACCCGGAAAGAGAGCACCGCAGGTTCCTCATGATCGCCTCGAAATTTTTTCTGAACCTGGGTACATTGCAGGAGCCGTTCGTTTTTTACCTGGACGACCTCCAATGGTCGGATGAAGCCAGTCTGACCCTGTTCCAGGATATTATCAGCCGGATCAAAGATCATCCCGTTCTCATCCTGGCCACTTACAGGGACAACGAAGTGAACGAACAGCATTCCCTGTACAAGCTCCTGAAAGAAGCCGCGGTCCAGCAGTATCCTGTCAGGGAAATCAGCCTGGGATTCTTCGACGAAAAGAAATTAAGGCATTTTTTATCCGAACTTCTTCTGGAGGAAGAAGAATCCCTGTCGGAACTGTCACGGTACATACTGAACAAGTCCAAAGGGAATCCGTTCTTCAGCCTTGAAATCACGCGGCAACTGGTGGAAGAAAAAGCCCTGCAGTACGATGAGGACAAAAGGCACTGGGGAATCGACTGGGACCGGCTGAACAAGCTCGCCATTTCCAATAATATCGTGGAAGTTGTACTGCGGAGGATCGTGGTCCTGAACGAGGAAAAGACCTATCTGCTCAGCCACGCATCTGTGATCGGAAGGGAGTTCCCCCTCAGCCTGCTTAAAGTCCTCACGGAATATCCGGATGAAAAGCTCATCAACCTCATTGACGAATGCATCAGCCTGCAGCTGATCGAAAAGAGCATGGAGAAAGGGAAGGTGCTCTTTGTCCACGACCGGATCAGGGACGCGTTTTATTATAAAGTACCTAAAGCCGAACTGAAAGAGATCCACGAAAAAATAGCGGAATCGATCGAGGAAGTATACGGGAAGGAGACGGAACCGGTCCTGTTCGACCTGGCCCATCATTATGCGGAGGCCGGGAACAAGGAGAAAGCCCTGCAGTACTGTATACCTGCTGCCGATAAAGCCAAAGCTAATTATGCCAATGAGGAAGCCATACGGTATTATAAAATGGAGATCGAACTCCTTGAAGAGAAAGGGGACAGGACCAAGTCCGGCTGGATCCGGGCTAATGAAGGACTGATCGACGTGTATCTCACAATCGGAAAGAACGAGGATGCCATCAATATATCCGCGCAGATCCTTCCCCTGAAGCACGGGATCCTGGATAAGGCCAGGATCTACAGGAAGATCGGTACAGCTTATTATAAGATGGGCGAATGGCAGAAATGCGAGGATACCCTTTCCCTCGGTCTGAGCCTGTTGGGCATTAAACTCCCTTTAAAGGCGTTTGATGTTATTTTATCTATTATAAAAGAATTATCCCTCCATTTTTTCCATGGGCTCCTTCCGTTCCTCTTTAAAAAAAAAGGAAGGGCCGTGCGGGAAGAGGACAGGGAGATCATCACTTTCTATCACCCCTTAATATGGATGTATGGCCTCAGCGACACGAACAAGGCCATCTCTTCTGTCTTAAGGGCTTTAAACTATGCCGAGTTGAAGATCGGGCCTTCCAGCGAACTGGCTTTTGTACAGATATTCTATGCGGCTGCCCTCACCCTGCGTGTTGCCTATTTTACACGGGCATTCCTGTATTACAACAAGGCTTACGCCATCGCGCTAAACATCAAGGATGAGCGTACTCTGGCCATGAACCTGCAGTATTTTGGTGTACATTATTATATCACCAGCCAGTTTAAAAAGGCCCTGGAAATACTGGAGCAAGCCAGGGAAAAACACAGTAAGATCGGCGACCTGTGGGAATGGGGCATGGACCTTAACCTGCTGGGACACACCCAGCGTTATTCCGCAGATTATTCCGGTACATTGAACAGCTTCAAGGAATATCTGGCCATCAGTCAAACCATCAAGGACAATTACGGAACCAGCTCGGCCATGTCCTACATGGCCCTGGCTTACATCGAAAAAGGGGAATTTGAATCAGCCGCGGAATGGAACACGAAGTCCCTGGCTCTCAGCGAAGAGAACAATATCCTGTATAACCTGTGCTTCGGGAACATACACATGGGTTATCTTTATTTTGAGCTGGGACAGTATGAAAAAGCCATCCCTTACCTTTTAAAAGCCAAGACCTTGTTCGAGGCGAACACATTCCTCCTTGATTGGACCGTGATCGTATATTACCATCTCACAAGCGTCTATATCGCGCAGTACGAGAAAGGGAAATCCGAAAACACGGCTTATACGGATAAAAAACTGCTGAAAAAGATCAAAGGCCTCTGCCGGGAGACCATGAAAAAGACCCGGCTCTGGCCCAATCATTACGCGGCAGCCCTGCGTGTGACAGCTCAATATTATGTCCTGGTTAATATGAAGAAAAAAGCAGAAAGATACTTTATCCGGAGCATCCATCAATCAAAGGCTGTCAGCCGTCATTATGAGACAGGCCGCAGCCTGTATGAGTACGGGAATTTCCTGTATCACACAGGCAGGACAGAATCAGCCGGCAAGATAATACTCGAAGCCTTTGACCTCTTCAAGAAGACCGGCAGCCGGCATTACACGGAACGCTGCGCCAGGCTCCTCGGTATCAGCAGCCGGACAGAAAACCGGGACCTCACTGCCCAGGAACGGCTGGCCGTGGAACGCAGGCTCAACACCCTTGTAACGGTCAGCCACCATCTCAGCTCCATCCTGGACCTGGAACAGCTCCTGGGCAAGATCGTTGATTCGGCCATGGAGGTCTCAGGCGCTGAACGGGGTTTCCTGTTCCTTTATGACACGGACAAGAAGGACCTTCAGGTCAAGATCGCACATGGCCTGGAACAGGGATTGGAAATGATCCCTCACCTGAAGAGCCGGCATTATAAATTATGCCGTTTTATCATTGATGAAGTACAGAACAAGGCCACATCCCTCCTTTTCAATCCCCAGGTAAACCCGGACCTGGTCCAGGATGAGGATATTAAAACATACCGTATTAAATCCGTCATCTGCACACCCTTAAAAGTACGGGGGGAAGTGCTGGGGCTCCTGTACCTGGACAACCGGCTTGTGGAAGAAGCGTTTGACGAGCAGGACCTGGACCTTATCAATTCCCTGGCCATACAGAGCGGGATATCCCTGCAGAACGCGTTCTTCTTAAAAGAGATGGTGGAAAAGGAACGTTTATCCGAAGAACTGCGGCTGGGCCAGCAGATCCAGACCGCACTCCTGCCCCGTCAGATACCGGAAGTGAAAGGTTTAAGCCTGGGCGGTATCATGCAGCCTGCCCGCGAGATAGGAGGAGATTATTATGATTTCATCCCGCTTCCGGGAAAAGAAGAATTAGGGATCGTGATCGGCGATGTTTCAGGAAAAGGTGTTGCCGCCGGTCTTCTGATGGCCATGGTAAAAACAGCCATTCATATCTTTGCAGCCACGGAGAGCTCTCCTAAAAAAATCCTGATGCAGATCAACCAGGTGCTGAACAAACATATCGGGGGAGAAAAATTCATGACCATGCTGTACCTGGTCTGGCAGGCGGGAAGGTCGGCCATGGTGTATTCGTCGGCAGGTCATGAGCATATCCTTGTTTACCGAAAAAAGAAGAGCGATGTGGAGATCATCCAGTCGGGCGGGATCATCCTGGGCGTCATGGAAGACATCGAAACAAGCCTTGAGGAACATGGGATTGAAATGGACGCAGGGGACAAGATCCTTCTTTATACAGACGGCATCACAGAAGCCCACAACAGCGAGAAGAACCGGTACGGCCTTGAACGGCTCAGGGATGTATTTCTGAACAACAGCAGTAAACCCGTACAGGATCTGCTCCAAGCCATTAAAGAAGATGCCTTTCATTTTATCGGAAACTGCCCACAGTATGATGACATGACCCTGGTGGTCATGGAAACAAAATAAAAGCCGTTTCTCCGGAAATAAATTTATTTGACAAAATATTTTATAATGATAACTATTCATCTATGCAAAAGATCATCTTATCCGTATTTTTTTTATTCATCGGTCCCGTGCTCATGGCCCAGACCGATATACCCCTGTCAGATTCATCCGGCTCCGCGGGAACGAACGGTCCCTCCACCCCATCCTCGTCCCCTGCGGTGACCATGACCAATTCATCCCCGGCAACCAACACCCCTGGACCTAGCCCTACGATCCTGACCCAGGTAACTGCTTCATCATCTCAATCCAATATTAAAAAGACCAAAACCGTACCAAAAAAAAGCTCCCGCATGGTCAATCTGGGTTTTTATTACCTCCTGGCTGACAGCTCGTTCAAGGAAAAATTCTCGTCGGGACAAAGCGGACAAACGGTATATTACCGGATGCCTTTCAATTCCTGGAATGACCCGTTCTCCGTGATCCTGGATTACGACTGGAAATTCTTCGATCTTCCCATGCTCCGCTGGGGCTGGAGTATAGGCTTTAATCTGGCCGGCAGCGGGAACGGCGATGACTCGATCCTGGTTAAAAAGGAGACAGACCTCGGCCAGGCCCACCAGGGCGAATTCTACGTTATTTACAATGACTACCATTTCCCTTTTTTCATCAACATAAAATTCCAACCCCTGGAATTCTCGATCTTTAAGTTCTATTTAGGAGCCGGGGCCGGAGCATTATTTGGCATCTATACCTATAACGAACTAACCACTAAAGAACGCTCGGCTTATGACGAACAATACGAACGGATGGCCACTGTTTTTAAGCCCATGGGGCGTGTTTTCCTGGGCTTTACTTTTGATGTCTCCAGTGATTTCAGCACCATGTTCCTGGAGATGAGCTACACCGTGATCCAGGACCCCGTTGTATTAAACGATGCCCTGCACAGGCATGTCAGTTTCCAGATCTCCGGCTTTTCCCTGGGATTCGGGTTCAGATATTGAGCCTTCATGCAGAAAAAGAACCTCAAAGAAAGAGCACGCGAACTTAAAACTGAAGCTTATGCCCTGTATCTGGCTTACCGGGATCCGCGGGTCCCCTGGTATGCCAAGGCCTTTGCTGCCTGTGTCGTGGCTTATGCCCTCAGCCCCATTGATCTTATCCCGGATTTCATACCTGTTCTGGGATACCTTGATGATCTTGTTCTCATCCCTCTGGGCATAGCCTTGGCTGTAAAAATGATCCCCGGCCCGGTCATGCTGGAGGCAAGGGGAAAAGCCCGGATCCTGCTGGACCGGAAAAGACCAGTTAATTGGATGGCAGGCCTGATCATCATCATTGTATGGCTTTCCCTGGCAGGGGCCTTGATCCTTGTGATCAAATATTTAATCAAGAAACTGGTTTTTTAAAAAGCATTCCGGCTTAAAAAGGAAAAAAACAATAAAGATCTCAATAAATGAAACGGAAAAGAAAAATTGACGGGATTTACAGGATTAAAAAAGGATTAATTTCATTCCATATCCGGTCATTTCCAACAATATGAAAAACAGAAAATTTATCCTTTCTTCACGGCCCCATGCTGTACTGATTTCCAACCATGGATATGCGGGGATACATGCGCCTGTCTGTAAAGCACCGGACAGCGGCGGCCAGATCGTCTATGTCCATTATCTGGCCCGATCGCTGGAAAAGAACGGTTATAAAGTATCCATTTTCACGCGGGGCGGTTTCCCCGAATACAAATCAAAAAAGGTCCGCTCCGGGACAGGATTCCTCTCTCCCTGGATCCGGTATGTTTATATCCCCGCTGGACCGCCGCATTTTATCCCCAAGGAAGATATTGCCCCTGTCCTGGATGAAGAGACCGGACGGATGCACTCCTTTTTAAAAAAGGAAGCCCGGATAAAAAAGACAAACATTCATGAGTACATTTCTTTTATTAATTCCCATTACTGGGACGCTGGCCTGATCGGCTGTGGGCTGGTCAGCATGATGCAGACAGATCTTTTCCTGGAAGAACTGGACAGGATCCTGGACATTCCCGATCGTTATCTCCGTAAAAGATATGACGGAAACAGGAATCATGATGTTTTTTACCAAACCGGCGCGGTCTTTCTCTCTTCTCTGGAAAAAAAGTTTCCGGACACCAGACCAGGGGACAGCCTGAACAAGGACCCATATCTATCACTGGAATTATCAAAGACCCTTTGCATATCCCTCAGGAGAGCAGAACATCTCCTAACGGCCTTTTCCATAAAATCCAGACATACAGAGCCTGCCTTCAGACAGATCGAACGGACCGCGCAACTGGGCCGCATCATCATACAAACCAGACTTCCGGGGATCAAGGAAAAACTGGAGAGATTGAACATGCATATCTGGTGTCCGCATACCCTGGGTACGTTAAAGGAAAGGAACACACGGGACATGGACCCGGTCCTGAAAAAAGGATTACGGCTTAAAGAACGCATCCGTTATGAAAAGACCGTCAGTCCCAGGGTTTCACTTTTAATGGCCACTTCCCGGGAGATCATCAAGGTCCTGCATGATGATTATCAGGCAGCTCCGGATAAAATATTTTATTTCCCCCCCTGCAACGATGATACGCTCTTCAGACCCCGTTCCCCTGTGAATTGTAAAAAAGCATGGGCCTTCCTGAAAAGAAAAACCTGTGTGAAAAATATCAGGGAACAACAGATCATCCTTGAATCAAGCAGGATGGATCACAGTAAAAGGAAAGATATTCTGGTCAGGGCTTTCCGCCTTATCGCGGAAAAGAACGGGAATACTCTCCTGCTCATCGGAGGCGGGCCCGCGAACGAGGTGGAACGGTCTTTAAAAAAACTTGTCGGGAAGCTCAGGCTGAAAGACCGGGTTTTCTTCATCGGATTTCTCAATCCGGCTCTCATCGGTCCGATTTTCAGTATTCCGCTCATGTATGTCACACCGTCGGAAATGGAAGGATTCGGCATGTCCGTCCTGAACGCCATCTCATCCCGGGTCCCTGTCATCGCCTCCGGGAAGATCCCCCTGGCCCAACAGCACCTCAAACACTGCGCCCTAATCCCCAAGGACAATTCCCCCGCGGAACTGGCCGCAGCCATGGAAAAATATCTCAACGATGCCTCCCTGAGGAAAAGGAACAGCCGGAAGGCCTTTCTCATCTCCCGTTCCTTCCAGTGGCCCGTACTCACACGCTTATTTATCCGTGAATTAAAAAGGAGGAACCTTGTATAAACTCTCTTCCAAGATCATATACGCACTGATCGGACTGATGGATATCATCCTGTATGGTGAAGAAAAACCGGTCCCTGTCTCCCAGATCGCCCGCAGGCAAAAGATCTCGAAGATATACATGGAAAGGATCTTCAGCATCCTGGTAAAGGCGAAGATCGTAAAAAGCATAAAAGGGAAAAAAGGCGGATTCATCCTCCTCCGTCAGCCCAGCCATATCACCCTGTATAAACTGGTTAAAATTTTTGGCAGAAAAAAAGGAGAAGGACTTTCCTTTAAGAATAAGTCAGTGGAGAAATCCCTGGTCAGGCTCTGTACCGAGATCCGGGATAATCTTGAAAAAACATTTAAAGGGATTAAATTAAGTAACATCATGGAGCCTCAGCGGCCCGGTATCCGCAAATGAACACCCTCAGGAACAGGATGGAACCAGACAGAATGGATGAAAGGAAGATACAGGATATCATCAAGCTGAAAAAGGAAAAGAACGCGCTGATCCTGGTGCATAATTACCAGATACCGGAGGTCCAGGACATTGCCGATTTCCTCGGTGATTCCCTTGACCTGAGCCGGAAAGCCCGGGATACGGACAAAGACGTCATTGTCTTTTGCGGTGTCCGTTTCATGGCCGAGACAGCCAAGATCCTCTCCCCGGCTAAGAAGGTCCTGCTGCCGTCCTACCAAGCCGGATGCCCCATGGCAGATATGGTGACGTCCGAGGCCTTGAGGGATTTCAAAGCCCGCGAACCGGGCTGGAAGATCGTCTGTTATGTCAACACCAGTGCTGATGTCAAGGCAGAATGCGATCTGTGCGTTACCTCCGCCAATGCCGTCCGCGTGATACGAAATTACCCCTATGACCGTTTCCTGTTTGTCCCGGATAAAAACCTGGGGAGCTATGTGAAAGACCAGGTCAAGGAAAAAGAGATCAGGCTCTGGGACGGTTACTGCCATGTCCACGCGCGGCTGGCCCTGGATGAAGTGAAGAAGGCGAAGAAGATCCGGCCTGAAGCACAACTGCTGGTCCATCCCGAATGCGAACCCGGGATCGTGCAAATGGCTGACGAAGTCCTGAGCACGAATCAGATGCTGAAGTTCGTCCGGGAATCAAAGGCAAAGGAATTCCTTATCGCCACAGAAGAAGGTATCCTGTACAGAATGCAAAAAGAGAATCCGGATAAACTTTTTTTCCCGGCCAGCCGTTCCCTCATCTGCCCCAACATGAAACAGACAAGGTTATCCGATGTCCTGAACAGCCTCAGGTATGACCAGTATGAGATCAGCCTGACGGAGGAGATCATCCGGAAAGCAGGGATACCCCTGGATGAAATGCTCAAATACTCCTGAAAATCAAAAAGCCCGCCAGGACCGGATACGGTCCTGAAGCATTCAGGCCAATATTCAACAAGGTCCAGTCAGAAAAAAAACTTGTTCCTATACCTACAAGGTCCGTTCCATGACAAGAGCATCCTCATTGTCCGGATAATAGGATTTTCTGATGCCTGCAACAGTAAATCCTGATCTTTGATAGATCCTGCGGGCAGCTGAATTGGACACCCTTACTTCCAGAAAGATCTTTGTGAAACCCTCTTTCCTGGATTGATCCGCAAGACGGCTGAGGAGCATGCTTCCGAATCCTTTACGCCTGTGATCCGGATGCACGGCAATCTTAAGAAGCGAAAGCTCGGGTTTCACCGTATCCGCCACAAGGTATCCGATAAGTACTCCCTCCTGCCTGAGGAGGAGAGAACATGATGACGGCTTCCTTATCTCGTCACGGAACATGTCATTGGTCCAGGCTGATCCCGGAAAGACAAGTTCTTCCATCCGGCAGACTTCCGGAAGGTCCTTTTCTGACAAAGGTTCAATGGATATCATGGATCCTTCTGTATATGAGCTCAAAAACCTTATTCAACGAATAGTCCCTGATATACTCCCTGTTACCCGGAAAAAAATATTTTTCCACGATTGTCCTTCTTTTATACCGTGTCCCGATATAGACCAGGCCCACCGGCTTCTCCGGAGTCCCGCCGGAAGGGCCGGCAATCCCTGTAACGGATACATACAGATCAGCAGTGAGAAAGGCCTCAAGACCATCCAGCATCTCCCGGGCCGTTTCCCGGCTCACGGCTCCATACTGCGAAAGGGTCCGGCTTTTTACTCTCAGGATATTCTCCTTAGCCTTATTGCTGTAGCTCACCACGTCAAACAGGAAAAAAGCGGAACTCCCGCTCAGATCGGTCATGGTCTTGGCGATCAAACCTCCGGTACAGGACTCCGCCAGGGCTAGTTTTAAATTTCCGGATTTCAGCTGCCGGGCTACTGTCTCGTACAAACTCTTCCAGGAACGCGAATAGATATGCCCTTGAAAAAAAGGTTCCAATTCATCCGCGATCTTCTTCAGCCGGCCGACATTCTTTCTTCCCGTCAGGATAATATCAATAAGGTTCGGTTTAGCCAGGTAAGTGATCCCACAGCCCAGTTCCTTGATCCTGGCCTCATGTTCCTTTATTTGTTCCGCCAGACCGGATTCGGTAAGGCCAAAGAGCCGGTATATCCTTTGATAAACGCGGACCCTCCATTTTCTCTTCAGGTATGATTTAACCTGCTCTTCGAACATGGGTCTTAGTTCCGCAGGCGGGCCGGGAAGAAGAATGATCACCTTGCCCCTTTTTTCCACGATACAGCCCGGAGCTGTTCCGGCCCGGTTATTTAAAATACGGGAACCTTTCAGCAGAAAAGCCTGGACCTTGTTGTTCTCCGGCATAGGCCTGCCCCGTTTCCTGAAATACCGTCCGATCCTCCTGTAGACCTTTTGGGAAAATACATACTGTAATTTCAAGGCATCCTTCACGGCATCTTTTGTGACATCATCGCTTGTAGGGCCCAGGCCTCCTGTCAGGATAACGCATTCGCTTTGTTTCAGGATCCATTTCAGAGTCCGGGAGAGCACATGCTTATCGTCGGATATTTTCAGTATGATGTCAGCGGAATAACCGAGTTTCAGTATCTCCCGGCTGAGATACGGACTGTTCGTATCCAGATTCTTTCCCGTGACCAGTTCGGTTCCCACGCAAATAATACTGCATCTGACCATGCAGAAAATATAAACAATATAAAATCCATTTCCATAAAAACAGGGTTCATCCGGAAAGGTCATCATGATAACGCTTGACATAATAAACAAATAAATTAATATTAAGCCAAATGGCCCATCCAGTCGAAAAAGCAAACACCCGGATCATCAAGGTTAAGGATATCATGAGGCTTTTCTTCAAATACGACATGGACCATATCCCTGTCATTGATAAATCCAAGAAACTGAAAGGCCTGCTGGATAAAAAGCTCATCATCCAGGATGCCACGGACACCACTTTCATTGACAGACCGTTTCCCCGGCTTGTCAGTAAATTCATTTTTTACCCGGAAGAGGAATTTTTCCTCCAGATCGTCTCCGGCCTTCCCGATGACATGAAATTCCCGGTCATCGACTCCAAAGGAACGCTCCAGCATCTATGGCAAAAAAAGGATCTGTTGAACAGTTATTATAATATAACAGCCAAGCCCCAGTCCGAAACCCATAAAAAAGAAGTGGACTACTGGGGTATCATCGATATCCTGCCCTTTAACCTCCTGATCGTCGATGACAAGAACAGGATCCTGAACGCTAACCGGAATTTCCTGATGGAATTCGACTTCGAACAGGATATCCTGTTCAGCCAGAACATCAATAAATTTTTTCCCCGCATCACGGCACCGCCGGGAAAGAATATCTTTTTTCCCAGATTTTTTCCCATTAAGTACAGGCACATCAACTGGTTTTACACCATTTTCCCCGCCCATGGTTCCTGTGTTTATCTCTTCACCCTGAATTCCGAGATCCTGAACCGGTCCCATGATCCCCACGACCTGAACAATCCCGATTTCCAGGACATTCCGAAAAAAGAACCCGAAACCAGAACAAAATCCGGATCCCTGCCTGACCTTATCGAGGACAAGGAAAGCGCGATCATCAAGAAAGCACTGGAGGAGAATGAATGGAACATCTCCCAGACCGCCAACACCCTTCACATACCCAGGCAGACCCTTCAGTATAAAATCAGCAAGTATAAGATCACATAAATGTTAACAAATAAAAAGAGCATTATCTTTTCCTTGAAAATAACACTGCTCATGGGCTTACTCCTGGTCTGGCTGCTGGGTCACCTCTGGATACCTCCTTCCCGCCTCTCATACTTTATCCTGTACCTGCTCTTCTTCAATGTCCTTATCCTGGCCAGCCTGTATTTTCTGAACATGCAGTATGCCCTGCTTTACTCCTCCCTGGTCCTGGTGAGCCTGTTCTTTTTAATCAATAAGTATTATTTTATCCTGTACAAGGCTCATTTGAAATTCGCGGCTTTCTTTGCCCTTCTTTTCCTGCTGAACGGCTTAACGTATTATATTCTGGTGATCTATTATTACATCAAACTAAGCGACGAACGTAAATCCGATGAGGCCCTGATCGAGAACTTCCGGGAAGAGAACACCATGCTCTCGATCCGGTTTAATGAGAACGAGGAGAAAAACAAGAGCCTGAAGATCGAGCTTGAGCGCATGAAAAAACTATCCCATACGGCTTATATCCTGGGTTCAACCATGGATGAGTTCAAACTGGCAGATCACCTGATCAAGGAAGCGGCCGGGATCCTTTCCGTCAGCAAGGTCCTGGTTTCCAAATACAGCCGGAACGAGGATAAGTTCTACGTATTCGGACAGACCGGCTATACAAACAATGTCCTGAACCAGCCAACCGACAACCTGGACGACTGGATCAAGGAAAGCAAGCTCCCCACGCTGATCAGCAACATCAATACGGAGACAAAGATCAAGATCAAGAAGTATTCGCCTTTTTTAAACTACACTTCCATTATCGCAGTACCTATCATCGTGACGGACCATGTCTATGGCATTCTGAGGGCGGAGAATAAATCGGTTAATTTCTTTAC
>JAQTRT010000029.1 GCA_028711675.1 bacterium
CGTGTTGTTATAAAAAGCCGGCCCCAGGAAATTGACGCCGTTGTTGATGTTGGAATAGATGCGGCTGTTCCTGACCAGGTTGCTCGAGCAGGCGCCTGTGAGCACGATACCGTTGCTGTAACCCGCGACGCTCAGGCCCGCGATAACGATCCTGCCTGTATTGGTGATCTTGATCCCGTAATTGGAATAGCCCGAACCATAGAACCGCGGCAGGGTATTGGACAGCTTCGTAAAGACCATGTATCCCGGGTTCCTGTTCGAGCGGACCACGACCTTCTCCTGATATTGACCCGGGAAGATGTATGCGGTAGCCACGGAACAGAGCGGCATACCTGCTGACATCACGTCCGCAGCCCGCTGGACGGTCCGGAAGGGTGTGATGAACCGGCCGTCGTTCCCGTCATTACCCGAATCATCATCCACGTAGAATGGGCCTTGATATACCATAGAGAAAGCCGACTCTTTCCAGCCCATGTCCGGCCCGGTACCCTGATACGTGTCTGAGATGCCGGGGATATTGGTGGCTGTGTCCACAGCCGGACTCAGGGCTGAGGTGATGATAAAGGATGCAGTTGTATCAAGCATGGGATCGCTGAACGAGTTATGCGGACCCCAGACCAGACCGCCGTTCGTGGGTCCGTTCACGTTGCCGTAGATACAGTTATGGCTCACATAGACCGGTTCCGTGGAATTACGGAAAATACCCGTATCGCCGTTGGAAAGGATGATGTTGTTGTACATGGTTCCGCTTGAGGTGTTGGCCCATGACACGCCATACGAAGAAGAGCTCCGGTAGACCGTATTGTTGATGACCCTGACATTAGTCGAATTATTGACGTATATACCACTAATTCCGTTATCATAGACCAGGTTGCGGCTGATATTTATGTTTTTTACGGGACCAAGATCGATGCCGTTATCCTGATTCAGCCCCCAGATGACATTAGAGACAACAGAATGACTTTTGGAATTATCCCCGATATCGACACCGCTCAGTTCATTGGAATAGACCGAATTCCTGCTGACATAACAGTTCGAGGAACTTCCGGAAAGAGCGATCCCGTACATATTATTATGGGCCTGGTTGGATATGACCAGGTTGTTCATTACACTAAACAGATAGATGCCGCATGTCTGCACTAAACCCCAGGAGCTATTGGTAAGGATATGATTCCAGCGGACCTCGGTCCCCACAAGAAGAATGCCGTGGTTATAATTGGAATAAACGGAATTCCGGGCCAGATAATTGGACATGGCCGATCCCTGCATGTAAATGCCGTAATTGCTCTGCTGACGGATAGTATTGAACCGGATCACGTTCTGATCGCCGGAATCCAGATTGATCCCGGTATTCTGGTTCATTCCCCAGAAATTGTTGGACAGCACATAATTATTGTCCGCATCAGCTGAGGAGATGCCAATCCCCGTTTCCTCGTTCGAATAAATCAGATTGTTCACGATAAAATTGGTCCGCGCGTCCCCGTCCATCCAGATACCGTCCGAATAGCTTCTGGAAATGGAATTGAACCGTATGGAGTTCCTGTGGCCGTCCCCGATGTCAACGCCGTACGTATTATTCCAGAGCCTGTTGAAGGCAACAAGATTGTTCCGGCAGTTGATGGAAACAATGGCCACGCCGTAAAAATTATAGTACATCCTGTTATTCAGGACGGAATTCGATACTGCCGTTCCGGCGATATGGACACCGCTGCCGTTGTTGTTATGGATGTCATTGGTCCTTATCGTGTTCCTGTCGCCGTTTTCGATGAGAATGGCATAGAGCTGGTCCTGGCCCCAGATGTCATTGGTCAGTATATAATTGTTATCCGCATGTTCGGAATTGACATATATGCCTCTCGTCACGTTGGAGTAAATGGTGTTCTTCGAAATAACATTATTGGTGGCTATTCCCGACAGGAGAACGGCATTGGTATAGTTCTTGATGATGAAACCGTGCAGGATCACTTTACCGGCATTCGTGAGATGGAAAGCGTAATTGGTCAGGAAAGAACCGTTCATGACAGGGGATGAATTGGACAGTCTCGTGAAGACCATATACCCCGGGTTCCTGTTCGAGGAGACCGTGACCTTTTCATTATAATTGCCCGGGAACACGTACGTAGTGGCTGACGTAACGCCCGGCATCATCACGTTCACGGCTTTCTGGATGGTCCGGAACGGCATGGTAAAGGTACCGGGATTGGTATCGACTCCGGAATTATCGTCAACATAATAAGGCCCGGGATTGACCAGGCTGAAAGCCGATTCTTTCCACCCCATATCCGGGCCATAACCCTGGTAAATATCGGAAATGCCCGGGATATTAGTACCGGTATCCACAGCCGCGCTCAGGGCGGAAACAATGGTGAAAGACGTAGTTGTTTCCAGGAAAGGATCGCCGGTCCTGTTCCCCTGGCCCCAGACGATCCCGCCGTTCGTCACATCAATTAAATTACCGTAAAAATCGTTATAGACGGCTTTGACCGTTCCGAAGGAAGACCTGGCAGCCCCATAAACCTTGTTGGATAAAAAGATATTATTGTACATGGAACCGCTGGAGGTATCGGCCCAGGTAATACCGTTGGAAACTGTACTCTTGAAAATCGTGTTGTTCACGACATTGATATTCAGCGCGGTTCCCTGTATCCCGATACCGGAGAGATAATTGTCACGGACCAGGTTGCGGTAGATACTGTTATTATCGCCGCTCAGCAGGCGGATGCCATACCCCTGGACCGCACCGCAGATGATGTTGGAGGCTATGATATTGGCATTGGCCAGGTCACCGTCGATGAATATACCGTTGGTCCCATTGGAACAGATGCGGTTATTCAGGATAAGGTTGTAGTCCGCGTTCAGCGTGATGTAGATACCCTGGCCTTCGTGGCAGCGGACCTGGTTCGACCTGATCGTATCGGAATCCGGTTTATCCAGGTAGATACCGCGGTTCTGGCGGGGACCGCTGATATAATTTGTTAGAATATAATTATAATAGGCCAGGTCGGAGTTGACATGAACACCGATATCCCTGTTGGAATATACTTCATTCCGCGAAATGTAATTGCTGATCGTGCTGTACATGAGATAAATGCCTTCTGACTGGTTGTTATGGACACGGTTATGCCTGATCTGGTTCTTGTCGCCGTACCGGACAAAGATACCCACATCCTGGTTGGTGCCCCAGACATGGTTGCTCAGGATGTAATTATTGTTCACAAAGTCGTTGAAAAGATAGATGCCGCGGTAGTTGTTATTATACGTTTCGTTGCCTGCCACATAGGAATAATACGTATTATCTTCCAGGGCAATACCGCTATGCTCGTTCTCAAAGATCCGGTTCGACCGGATGGTATTATAAATGCCGTTGGTGACGCAGATGCCGTAGTACTGGTTCATGCCCCAGATGGTATTGGTCAAAATTTCGTTATAAGAACTGAAACGGAGGTAAATGCCGTTCAGGTCATTGGAATAGATATTGTTCCTGCTCATGAAGTTCGTGGACGTGACGGAAAAGATCCCGTTCGTAAGGTTATTGTGGATGATGTTATACCGGATACGGTTCCCGCTGCTCAGGATAAAACGCATTCCGTGATACTGGCCCGATCCCCGGACAGAATTTGAAAAAACAGTATTATCATGGCAGCTCGTGAGGTCGATCCCGGCCTCGCCGTTGTCATAGACCTCGTTCTTCCGGACGGAATTATGGACCGCGCCGCTCCACAGGACAGTGATGCCCATCCTGTCATTGGAGAAAACGGTATTTGCCTCGATATTGTTATTGGTGGCGCTGCTCAGGCCGTTGATCCAGATACCTGTATCTGAGTTATTATGGACCTGATTGGAACGGATAATATTATTATCGCCGTTATTCACGACCAGGGCCAGATCGTTCCCGTACAGACGGTTGGAGATGATACTGTTAAAGTCCGCTTCCTCGTTGTTCAGATAGAACGCATAGGTCCTGTTCGAATAAACGGTGTTTCTCCTGAACACATTGCTCCGGGATGTGCCGGTCACCAGGAACCCGTTGGTATAACCCCGTATCATAAGATCCGAGATCATGATCCTGCCCGTATTCGTCAATTTTACTGCGGTATTGGAGAGCAACATGCCGTTCATGAAAGGCTGCTGGTTGGATAATTTGGTAAAGACCATGTATCCCTGGTTCCTGTTCGAGGCTATCAGCACCTCTTCGCTGTACACACCGGGGAAAATGTAAGTCGTGGCAAAAGTGACGCCTCCGCTCATCCTGTCCGCTGCCCGCTGGATGGTCCGGAACGGCAGCTCGAACGTGCCGGGATTACCGTCATTCCCCGAATCATCGTCCACGTAATACGGCCCTGTATTGGTGGCATAGATTGTGGCTGTTGCCAGGGAAGAATACCAGCACTCATTGGTGAACAGAGAACCTGCAGGCGGCTGCGGATCGTCCACGGCTGTGATGAAATAAAAATACCGGCCGCGCGGCACGTTGAAGTTCGTGTAATTGGTCATAGTCACAGGGCTGATGCGGGCCAGGACATCGCTCTTGGAAAAATTGCTCCAGAGGCTGGAATTAGTGGTACGGTAGATATTATATCCTGCAAAATCATTATTGGATGTGGATGTCCAGTGTATCGCGATATCCCGGCTGTTCACGACAAAAGCCGTAACCCAGGAGATCCTGGGCAAGGGCCGGGTATCGGCATCCGGCTGGATATTGAATTCCCCGAAGAGCCTGTACGGGATGAAATTAGAGTATCCGCCGTTGTTCCTTATCCTGTTTCTCACGTTGGATGCGATCGTGGTCCCCCACCAGTTGTTGGTGAGCTTCACAAAAGAATCACCTGCATTAGTAAAGGAATTGACATTATTGTTCTGTAAATTATTTTTTTCAAATTTTAATAACGTTGTATTGGTTATCCGGACCCCCAGACCGTTATTAGTAATTGTATTTAAATAAATAGCGCTTATGGAATCGACGCAATTAACTCCTATGGGCGCACCCGAAATCCTGTTCCCGATCAATGCGGAATTAGTGGCCCTGACCATCTTTATATTATTGGAGATGCTGCCGCTTATCATATTACCGAGATTGGTAACACACGTTGCATGATAAAGATAAATACCGAAATTCTGTGAAGGGCCTGAAATGATATTGGACCTGATAAGGGTATTATCCGCTCCGCGGTTCGGGAAATATATACCGTATCTGCCATTGGAAAAGATGACGTTATTCAACACTTTATTGTTCACGGTAGCCTGATTAATATTGATGCCGCATGTCGTATGGTGATGAATATAATTCGATTTTATGGTATTACCGACCGTAGCCCATTCTATCGCCCCGAATAACGCGATCCCGGTATCCTGGTTTGGACCGAAAATATGGTTCGTATAAATAAAATTATTTTCCGCCTGGTCAGTATCGATATATATCCCTGTACCGGAATTCGAATAAATCAAATTCCTGGAAATATAATTCCCGGTAGCTGAGCCGCTCAGCCAGACCGGACGGTTCTGGATATTATGGATCCGGTTTGCCCGGATGATATTCCCATCACCGCCCTGGAAAAAGATGCCGTAAAGGCAGCTCAGCCCGTAAATCTCATTAGTCAGTATCTGGTTGTTGTCAGCTGTATCGGAATCAGAAAACAACACATACGACGTATTTGAATAAATCGTATTGACCACAAATTTATTATCAGCCGCGCTCCCGTTCATCACAACACCATATGAATTATTGCAGATAAAATTCGATCGCGCGATATTCTGATCCCCGTTATTTATTCTGATCCCGCTTGCAGACAAGCCGGATTTGTGTTTTTTTATCCTATTCTTCAAAATATAATTGTAATCCGCTGTATCGGAATTAATATAAACACCTCTGCTATAATTGGAAAAGACCATATTTTGAAAAATATTATTCGATGATGCGCTGTCTGTCAAATAAATACCGTTTGTCGCATTGGCGCAGATCTGGTTGGATTGAATGGTGTTTTTGTCACCGGAAATAATCTGGACACCATAAAATTGATTTTGGCCAAGGATCAAATTTGTCATGATCTGATTATTGTCTGCTGCATCGGAATCAACAAGGACTCCGGTCCTATTGTTTGAATAAATGAGATTCCTAATGAGAATATTCGATTCTGAAGTGCCGTTAATAAGGATCGCGTTATTATAACCTTTAATTGCCATTCCCTTAATCATAGTCCGATGGACATTGGTAAGGTTAAAGGCATAGTTCGTCAATAAAGCGCCGAAAAGAACCGGCCGGGTATTGGATAACTTTGTAAAGACCATATAAGCCGGGTTCTTATTGGAAGAGATAATTGTTTTCCTGGAATAAGTACCCGGGAACACATAGGTCGTGGCGGAAGTACATGCCGGTGCGCCCGGCATCATGGCATTGGCCGCGCGCTGGATGCTCAGGAACGGCTGGGTAAAGGTGCCGGGGTTGCTGTCGTTCCCTGAATTATCATCTACGTAATACGGTCCTGCATGGACCGGTACCAGAGCCACGGCTTCCACCGAATACCAGCTCTCGTTGGTAAGCACGTTCGGCGCACCCGGGTCATCCAGGGACGTGATGTGATAATAGTAATTGCTGCCGTAATTCACGGTCTCCCAGTGGTTGGTACCATTGACCTGATTGGTCTGCCAAACTCTTTGAGCCAGGCTTAAGTTGGTCGTTCCCGGAGTAGCAGACCTGTACACAAAGTACCGGATAAAGTCCGATGTATCGGAAGGCCTGTTCCATTTCAATTCCACATTATTACCCGTTACAATAGCCGTAGCCCAGGTAATGGCCGGAAGCCTGGTGGTATCAGCGCCGGGTGTGATATCGAACGGCCCGAAGAGCCGGTAAGCCGTGAAATTGGAATACCCGCCGTTGTTCCTGATCCTGGAAGCGATCCCGGATGCGATGGTGGTCCCCCACCAGTTGTTGGTGAGCTTCATGAACATTCCGCTGCTGTTCGTGAACGAACACGCTGTATTCGTTTGCAGGTTATTTTTTTCAAATCTCTGGAAGGGACCATTGACCAAACGAACACCATTCATGTTATTGGTAATGGTATTCTGACAGAGGGAAGAGAATGAACCTGAATAATATACACCATTGAGAAAATTACCAAAAATCCGGTTCCCTCTGACAAGGCTGTTGGTGGAACCATTAAGCCGGATCCCATTTGTTTGATTATTGTAGATCAGATTATCACAGATCTGCTGGCTATCCCCGTTCAGGACGTATATTCCAGCTAGCTGATTGAAGCCAAAAATATCATTGGTAAATATTAAATTATTATCCGCCTCATCCGAACTTATAATGATCCCGGACTGATTATTGGAATAAATCGTATTCTTACTAATATAATTTGAACTGGCGTTGTTGTTAATACTGATTCCATATGATTCATTGTGATGCAGGACATTGGACCTGATCGTATTCGCAATGCCGTTTCCGATAACGATCCCGTAATCCTGATTCAAACCATAGATGACGTTGAATGAAATCCGGTTCTTAAATGCCACGACTGACATAATGTCTATTCCGGCCCCGTTGTTTGAATAAATGATATTCCTTGTGACGTAATTGGTGCTGGCATCACCGCTGATGAAAACACCATATGTCAGGTTGTGATGGATCCGGTTGGACTGAATGGTATTCCTGTCCGAATCGTTAATATATATCCCGTAGTCCTGAGTGAAGCCCCAGATAACATTGGTTGAAATATAGTTATTATAAGCTGTACCGGAGTTGACAAAGATACCGTAACACTCATTCGAATAGACCGAGTTTTTTTTGACGGCATTGGACACCGAAGTTCCAGAGAACAGGATCCCGTTTGTCACATGATTATGGATGTTGTTATAACCAATAATATTCCTATCCCCGTCAATGATCTGAATCCCGTTATCCTGATTCATTCCCCAGATATTGTTGGTATATATATAGTTATTATCCCCCGTGTCTGAATCAATTAAAATGCCCCTATCCTTGTTCTGACAAATCGTGTTTTTTGCTATATAATTGCTCTTTGAACTGTCGAACATGTATATACCATTAATCTCATTATCGTGTATATAATTTGACCTTATTGTATTTCTATCAGCACCAAACATGGCTATACCGTAATTCTGATTCATCCCCCAGATAGCATTGGTTAAAATGTAATTATTATCTGCTGTGTCACTATCCAGATAAATCCCTATGTTTTCATTCGAATAAATATTATTTTTAGCGATATAGGTTGAAGCGGCGCTCGAATCCAATTCAATACCCCATCCGCCACCGCCAAGATGATGGATCTGATTGAACCGAATAACATTATTATCACCATCCTGTATGTATATGCCATAATCTTGATCCATACCCCATATATCATTGGTCAGGATATAATTATTATCCGCGGTATCCGTGTGAATGGCAATACCGTACCATTCATTGGAATAAATACTGTTCCTGCTAAAAACAGTATATGTCACGCTGCCGACACAATAAATGGCATAATCGCTGTGGCATATCAAGTTAGATCGAATTATCATATTATCAGCATCAGCAATGTCTATCCCATACTGCAGATTCCTGTTAATATGGTTATATGAAATGTAATTGCCGTCCGCAAAATCAGAATTGATGAAAATCCCATAGACCATGTTGGAACTGATAACATTCTGAAGGATGTAATTGGTGGCTGCGCTGTTATTCAGATAAATGCCGGAGTTTTCATTATTATTAATAAAATTTGATCTGATGGTGTTTTTATCCCCTGATGTAATCCGAATACCGTAATCCTGATTTCCACCCCAGATAGTATTAGTTAAAATGTAATTATTATCCGCTGAATCGGAATTAATAAAAACCCCATTGGTATTATTAGAATAAATCGTATTTCTTATAATATAGTTGGTTGCTGAATTACCGGTTATTTTGATCCCATGAACGTAGCATTTTATATTTAATTTCTTGATCAATATCCTGGAAGCATTGGTTATATGGAAGGCAAAATTGGTCAGGCCTGCACCGTTCAGGACAGGAGTTGTATTGGATAACTTGGTAAAGATCATATAAGCGGGATTCCTGTTGGACTGGATAATGGTTTTCATGGAATACGTTCCCGGGAACACGTATGTCGTAGCCGAGGTACAGGCCGGCGCGCCCGGCATCATGGCATTGGCTGCGCGCTGGATGGTAGCGAACGGCTGGCTGAAGGTGCCGGGATTGCTGTCGTTCCCTGAATTGTCGTCAACGTAATAAGGCCCTGTATATCCCAAGACCTGGGCCGCAGCCTGGACCGAATACCAGCTCTCGTTGGTAAGCACGTTCGGGGCACCCGGGTCATCGAGGGACGTGATGTGATAATAGTAATTGCTGCCGTAGGCAAGCCCGCTCTCCCAGTGATTGGTGCCGGTCGCGGAATTGGTCTGCCAGACCCGGCTGGCCAGGCTTAAATTGGTGGTTCCCGGTGTTGTGGAACGATAGACAAAATACCGGACAAAGTCCGATGTATCCGAAGGCTTATTCCATGTCAAAGCCACACTGTTTCCTGTAACCACAGCCGTAGCCCAGGTAATGGCCGGAAGCCTGATGGTATCAGCGCCGGGCGTGATGTCGAACGGCCCGAAGAGCCGGTATTTTGTGAAATTGGAATACCCCCCGTTGTTCCGGACCTTTGCGGCGATACCGGAAGCCAGTGTCGTTCCCCACCAGTTATTGGTGGCCTTGACAAAAGAGGCCGTATTATTCGTAAAAGCATAGGCTGAATTGCTCTGTAAATTATTTTTCTCAAAGCCTGTCAGGAGCCCGGAAACGAACATAACACCCTGGTTATTATTGTTCAGATCGTTCAGAGACAGCCGGAAGACAGAAGAGAGGCAATTAAAAGCTATAACGTTACTGCAAACCTTATTATTGACAATTTCCGAATTGGTGGAATCCATGATCTTGATGCCTATTATCCTGCTCCGGGATATGGTATTGCCCCGGATAACGGTACCGTCACCGCCGCTGACAATAACGCCCATTGCCTGATTGGACCCGTAGAATATATTGGTCAGGATACAGTTCCCGTCAGTATTATCCCCGTAAATCTCAACGCCATAGCCGCTGTTGGAGAAGAAAACGTTCTGCCTGATATAATTCGTCAGGGAGCTGTCCATGCTTACGCCTGTTCCGTTCTGCCAGAACCTGTTCGATTCGATGACATTGAAAGCGCCGCTCATCATGATGCCGTATAGTCCCGACCTGTAGATATCGTTGTCCACTATCCGGCTCCGGCGCACGTTGGTCCCGGCAATGTATATCCCGAAAGAAGTATTGGAATAGATACTGTTGTCCGAAACGTAATTCGACCTGCTGGCAAGGTCAAGACCGTCGTTTATGTTCTTCATGATGGAATTCGACAAAACGGTCTGGGGAAAACCGATTCCGATGAGGATACCGGTATCATTGTTCCGGATATAATTACCGATCAGGGAATTATTGTCCGAACCCTGCCCTTTGATCAGGATCCCGTATAATATGCTGTTCATGGCCCTGTTCTGCCGGATGATGTTCGAAGCAGCAGCATTGGTCAGGAAGATACCGCTCGCGTAATTAGCCCATAAAAAATTGGACTGGATAACGACATGGTCGCTGCCGTTGTTCCGGATGCCGTGCCTGTGGCTCGAGCCCGCGATATAATTGGTATAGATCATGGTATATTCCGCGTCCGCGGAATCAAGGAGAAGGCCGATGTTTCCGTTGGAGATAACCCTGTTGAACGAAAAATAATTGCTGAGAGACGTTTCCCGGACGCATATCCCGTTCGTTGAATTGACCCGGACCTGGTTGGCCCGGACAATGTTCCGGTCGCTGTTCCGGATGAGCAGGCCGTGCACCTGGTTCCTGCCCCATATGATATTGCTGGAGATCACATTATTGTCGCTATCCTCATCGATCAGGTTAATGCCGGCGAATCCGTTGGAAAAGATCTCATTGGCGCTCAGGCAGTTATCAACTGCTGTGTTGGTGAAATAGATACCGTAGGACTGATTATGGCGTATCCTGTTCGACCGGACCGTGGTATTATCCGCATCATTCAGGTATATCCCGCCGATCTGGTTGATCCCGTATATTTCGTTCATCCGCACGATATTATTATCCCCAAGCTCATTGTTGATGTACACGCCCCATTCCGTGTTGTTCCCGATGGAATTCCGTTCGACCGTATTGCTCACGGCACTGGCTGCCAGGTAAACACCGCGTGATTTATTGTTATATATCCTGTTCGAGCGGATCTGGTTATTGTCGCCGTCCGCGATCAGGATACCGCGGAACTGGTTCGATCCGTACAAAGTATTATTGATGAAATAATTATTGTCCGCCCTGTCGGACTGGAGGAAGATGCCGTCAAAACTGTTCGAAAAAATCTCATTGGCCCTGAAAACGTTCCCCGTGGCATTGCTGAAGATCCCGATGCCCCTGTATAAATGGTCGTATATCCTGTTGGACTGGAAGGTATTGTCCCGCGCATCGAACAGATAGATCCCGTAATCCTGGTTCCGGCCCCAGACCGCGTTGGTCAGGAACCGGTTGTTGAACGTGGAATTGGAAATGATACAGATCCCGTATCCCTCGTTGGACCAGATGCTGTTCCTGCTCACATAAGTATTGCTCACGCTGCCTGCTATATACAGGCCGTATTCACGCTGGCCGCGTATGCGGTTCCCGGAAATGGTATTTCCGTCCGCTTGAAAAACCAGGATACCCCTGTCCTGGTTCGAAGACCAGATGTCATTGTTCAGGATATAATTATGCCGGCTGTCCTCGGTATCGATCTGGATACCTTCCCAGTCATTGGAATAAATACTGTTCTGTTCGATCCGGTTGCCTGTGGCGCTGTTGTGGAAATCGATACCCCTGTTGGCATGGTTATGGATCTGGTTGGACCTGACGATGTTGTTGTCCCCGTCCCAGATGAGGATACCGATATCCTGCGTACTGCCCCAGATATGATTTGTATAGATCATATTGTTATCGGCGGAATCCCATGCTATGGAGATGCCGTAATTGTTATTCTCATAAACATTATTATCTACAATATAATTGCTGGAAGCGTTCCCCAGAAGACGCATGCCGTGAACGCTGTGGTGATGGACCTGGTTCGACCGGATGGTGTTATTGTCCGAATCCGTGATAACGATCCCGATATCCTGGTTTGAACTGTAAATGAGATTCTGGGCCAGGATATTGTTCCTGGCATAGGGCGAATCCAGGTAAATACCGTTCACCAGGTTGGAACGGATGGTGCAGGACCTTACCTGGTTATTGGTGGACCGGCCCGTGATGCGGATACCGTTCTCCGTAAATTTTATAATGAGGAACCCATTGATGATGACGCGGCTGGCATTGGTGATCGTGAAACCGTTGGTATTGACCAAAGAACCGTCCAGGAGCGGAAGATCATTCGATAATTTCGTGAAGACCATGAAATCCGTATTCTTATTGGAAGCAATCGTGATCTTATCCGTGTAAAGGCCCGGGAACACATAGGTCGTAGCGGATGTGCATCCGGGTGCTCCGGCCATCATGGCATTGGCCGCCCGCTGCAGGGTCCAGAACGGCTGGCTGAAAGTGCCGGGATTGGTATCCAGGCCCGAATCATCGTCCACATAATAAGGCCCTGTATATCCCAGGACCTGGGCCGCGGCCTGGACCGAATACCAGCTTTCGTTCGTGAGCACGTTCGGCGCGCCCGGGTCATCCAGGGATGTGATGTGGTAATAATAATTACTTCCGTAAGTGAGCCCGCTTTCCCAGTGGTTGGTACCGGTCGCGGAATTGGTCTGCCAGACCAGGCTGGACAGGCTCAGGTTGGTGGTTCCCGGCGTCGTGGAACGGTAAACAAAATAACGCGTAAAGTCGGATGTATCCGAAGGCCTGGTCCACATGAGCTGAACGCTGTTGCCTGTTACAACGGCCGTAGCCCATGTAATGGCCGCTAACCGGTCCGTGTCTGCACCAAGCGTGATATCGTACGGTTTGAAGAGCCGGTAAGCCGTAAAATTGGAATACCCGCCGTTGTTCCTGATCTTCGAGGCGATCCGGGAGGCTATCGTTGTTCCCCACCAGTTGTTCGTAACTTTCATCAGGGTCACGTTGTTGTTCGTAAACGCACACCTGATATTGGTCGAAAGGTTATTCTTCTCGAACTTCCGGACCAGACCTGAACCCAGATAAACGCCATACAGGTTGCTGGAAATACTGTTAAGGTAAAAAGAAGAAAAAGAGCTTTCGACACCGATCCCGGCACCAGGGTGGCCGAGAATCCTGTTCCCGCGTATGACCGAGTTGGTTGAACCGCTCATCCAAATACCGTTGGTCTGGTTATCGTGAATAATATTGTCGATTATCTGTTCTTTATCGCCCAGGCTGATGAAGATGCCGTTATTTTGATTAACGCCCCAGATGTTATTCGAAGAGATAAAGTTATTATCCGCATCGTTAAAGTCGAAATAAATCCCGCACTGGTCATTGGAACAGATCGTGTTCCGGCTGATATAATTGGAAGTTGCATCTGCTGAAAGATAAATACCGTGATTTAAATTATTATGGATGTTATTTGAACTTATCATGAAGCTGCCGCCGCCATAAATCGCGATGCCGTACACATTACCACGGAGGTTGTTCGTAAAAACACAGTTAATCTTATTGGTTGAATCAGAATCCAGATAAATCCCCGCGTCATCATTGGAATAAATCATGTTCCGGCTGATATAATTGGAAGTTATGCTGCCCATGAGGATAATACCGTCAAAATTATTAAAAACATAATTCGCCCGTACTGTATTCCTGTCGCCATCCTGGATCTGGACCCCCCATGTAGCGCCGCTGATGCTGTTGGAAAGGACAAAATTGTTATCCACGTCATCGGTATACAACGCAATGACAGCCAGGCCGTTCGTACTGCAGGTGTTTCTGCTGATATAATTGGAGGCAGCGCTTCCCGTAAGCCAGATACTGCTCCCCGCGTTGTTGTAAATATTATTGGACCATATCGTATTGCGGTCATTATTCAGATTGATTCCGGTGTTGTTCCTTCCGAGGTCGTTTTTCAGGATGGAGATATTATACGCCGTATCAGAATTTATGAACACACCGTAGTCGTCGTTGGAATAAATAGTATTCCTCTGTATAATATTATTGGTCGCGGTGCCTGATATAATAATACCGTTAATATACGATCCGATCGACAATCCGGAAATAAGAATCCTGCTGGCATTTGTAATTTTTATTCCATAATTGGTCAGAAGAGAACCGTTCATGACAGGTGATGTATTGGACAGTTTGGTGAAGACCATGTATCCCGGATTCTTATTGGACCGCACGACAGCCTTTGTAAGATATCTTCCCGGGAACACATAAGTCGTGGCCGAAGTACAGCTTGGTACACCCGGCATCATGGCATTGGCTGCCCGCTGCAGGGTCAGGAACGGCTGGCTGAACGTGCCGGGATTCCCGTCATTGCCCGAGTTATCATCCACGTAGAAGGGGCCGGTATTGGCGGCGATCTGCGCAACGGCTTCTGCAGAATACCAGCTCTCATTTGTAAGTACCACAGGCGGCGGTGGATAGCCGTCCAGGGACGTGATATGGTAATAATAATTGCTGCCCATGGTCAAACCGCTTTCCCAGTGGTTGGTACCGGTCGCGGAATTGGTCTGCCAGACCAGGCTGGACAGGCTCAGGTTGGTTGTTCCCGGCGTCGTGGAACGGTAAACAAAGTAACGCGTAAAGTCCGATGTATCCGAAGGCCTGGTCCATTTCAATTCCACGTTATTACCTGTTACAATGGCCGTGGCCCAGGTAATGGCTGCTAACCGGTCCGTGTCTGCGCCGGGCGTGATATCGTACGGTTTGAAGAGCCGGTAGGGCGTAAAATTGGAATACCCGCCGTTGTTCCCGATCTTCGAGGCGATCCGGGAGGCTATCGTCGTTCCCCACCAGTTGTTGGTCAGCTTCATAAATGTGCCTGTCCCGTTGGTAAAAGACCTGACAAAATTGGTCTGCAGGTTATTCTTTTCGAATATCTGGCAGGACATGAGGATAAAACAGACTCCGGATGCGTTATTCGTAAAGGTATTCAGATAAACAAAGGGGGACGAATTCGACGAAAATAAACCCGTGGCAGAATGATTGGCAATGATATTGCCTTTCACAACGCTGCTGGCCGAACTGGACAGCCAGATACCATTGTTCATATTGTTGATAATGATATTATCCCAGATCTGCTCGTTATCCCCCTGAACAACGTAAATGCCCTTTCCCTGGTTTAAACCGGTAATGGTATTGGACATGATATAATTATTATCGCTGGTATCGTCAGCGACCCAAACACCGTAATTTAAATTCGAATAGATCTTATTATTGGCGATATAATTGGTCATGGCGCCGCTTTCCAGGTAAACCGCGGATTGGACATTATGATGCATCCGGTTCGACTTGATCGTATTTTTAACTGCGGTACTGATCCCGATACCGTAATCCTGCAGGCCCGCTATGCCGTACACATCATTGGTCAGGATCAGATTGTTCATGGCATTTGCCGAACTGATGAAAAGCCCCATGTTATTGTTCGCGTACAGGGCATTGTGCGTAAAACAATTACTCGCAGCAGAATTCGCCAGATAAACACCCTCGGATGAATTGCTCCGGACGCTGTTATACCGGAAAAGGTTCCTGTCCCCGCTGTCCAGATAGATGCCCTTGTCGGAATTATACGCAATATTATTGGAAAGGATAAAGTTGTTATCGGCCGTATCACTGTTGATATATAAGCCGTATTGGACATTGAAATTCAGCCGGTTTAAAATAAAAAAATTAGAAACAGCGGAATTATCAACCCGGATCCCGTAAGCCTGGTTGTGATGGATGTAATTGGACCGCATGGTATTCACGTCGCCATAGGAAAGCAGGATACCCTGGTTCTGGTTCAATCCCCATATATTGTTGGACAGGACTGAATTATGGACCGCGTTGTTGGAATAGACCATGATCCCCGAGATATTATTGGAATACACCGTGTTCCTGGTGAGCAGGTTATGGGCGGCATTCCCCAGCAGGACAATGCCGTTGGTGGCGTTATGGTGGACAATATTGGACCGGAGCGTGTTCCGGTCGCTGTTGAGCACATAGATACCGTGCCTCTGGTTCGCTCCCCAGACCTCATTGTTGGCGATAAAATTATTATCGCATATGTCATCCTGTATCCAGATACCGGCGATAAGGTTCTCAGAGATGCTGTTCCTGGTTATAAAATTATTGGAAGCATTGGCATGCAGATAAACGCCGTACCAGCTGTTCCGGAAACGGTTGGAGGAGATCACGTTATAATTCCCGAACTGGATCTCCACTCCCACATCATTGAAGTCCCCCTGGATATCGTTGGTCATGATACTGTTATAGTCCGCGGTATCATTTTGTACGAATATCTGACGCATATTATTCGAATAAACAGTATTATGGCTGATATAATTGGACCGGCAGTCAGTGCTCAAATTGAATCCATACTGGGTATGATGGTGCACCTTGTTATACCGGATATAGTTCATGCGGCAGCTGTCCAGGGCAATGCCGAAATCCTGGTCCATACCGCCGAGCATAGGCCCGGACATCTCATTAGAGATGATATAATTCCGCCTGATGTCACCCCAACTCAGAATAAGGCCATAGGTACCGTTCGAGTAAATGACGTTCCGTACGATCCGGTTATTGGTTGCATCGCCTACCAACCGTAATCCGTCATTAGCGTTCTTATAGATACGGTTGGACTGGATGAGAGTATTATCCGCGCTGAACAGATTAAGACCGGTATCCTGGTTGACGCCCCAGATCCTGTTGCTCAGGATGGAATGGTTCC
>JAQTRT010000276.1 GCA_028711675.1 bacterium
TGTTGAACATTTTCTTCTCTTTACAGTATTCCCCTAATTCCGTACCCGGGTACGGATGAAAGATCGGGAATTCGGAAAAAGTGACTTTGCACGCCAGATTAAAATCAACTGTTTTTATGTCATCCTAGATGGTGCTGGTGGGCAGACCCAGAATATTATTGGCGAACGTATGGATCCCGTATTTTTTACAGAGATGAAACGCGTTCAGCATCTGCTCCCCGGTCATATTCCTCTTCAAGACTTCATTCCGTAACCGGTCATCCGCACTTTCGATGGATATACTGATGGAATGACATCCGGCTTCCTTTAATTTCTTGACCATGTCTTCATGGACCAGATTGGCCCGCATGAGGACATGAAAGGGCAAGCCGACCTTTTTTCTGTACTTCTCCACGAACTCTTCCAGCCACGGATCAACTTTCATAATAAAAATATCATCATAAAATTTAATGAACTGGAGGTTATACTTTTTTTTCACCTGCAGGATCTCTTCTATCATATAATCTACGGAATGCCGCCGGAGAAAATCCGTCTCATTTTTATATATCTTCCGGAAAGCATGATTAAAACAATATGTGCAGGAATAAGGGCATCCCCTGGATGCCATAAAGCTCTTTAACGGGAAAGCCGACATTTCCGTGTTCCGGTAAATAAGTTCCCGGTCCGGGAACGGCAAAGAATCCAGGTCCTGGTTTATCGGATGCAGTTCCGGATGCTGCTCCTCTCCCTGTAAGAGGATGTTCGGTATGTTCCGGATATCCTTCCCCTGCTCCATTCTTGTTAATAGTTCGGTAAATGCCTCTTCCCCCTCTCCGATACAGACCGCATCCAGGGAGCATTCCCGGATGGAAAACGGGAAAAAGGTTGTATGCGGACCGCCCATAATGGTAAAAATATCCTTATGCCCTGCCTTAATACGGTCATTAATCTGAAAATAATATTTATGCTCGCCTGTGGAAGCACTGTAAGCGATGATCCGGGGTTTGTATTCCGTGATCTTCCGGAACACATCCTCCCGGTTCAGGATACAGAGTGAGGCCTGATGACCCTGCTGTCTGGCCACAGCGCTGATGGTCATAAGCCCCAGGGGATCAAGGTAATCGACTTCTTTCACTATGAACAGGATATTCATCCTTTCCATCTCCATCTTCTGATATTGATCAGCCAGAACAGGTACAGGATGGTACCTGTGACCGACAGAAAGCTCTTTACGCTCAGAGCTTTGGATGTCCCGCCTATCCGTTCCTTCAGCAAAAGTCCCGGGCTCTCAAACGAAGCCCCGGATTTAAGCAGCCTGATCACCATCTCAGCCTGATAAGCAAAACCGTTCGTGCTGACCGGGAGCTTTTTCACCATGGCTGTCTTATACAGGACCGTCCCGTTATAATACCGGATATTAAACCCGAACATGATATTCAGAAAAAACACATATAAACGGGAAAGCATCTGCCTGAATTTCGGCCTGATATAACTGTTGGTAAAATACGGGATCAGGAGATCAGCTTTCGTATGCTGTAAAGCCCGGAACAGTGTGACAATGGACCCGCGGCCTACTTCGTTATCACCCGGGATCATGACCACATACTCATGCCTGGCCATCTTTATTCCCATGATAAAGTTATATCCCAGTCCCCTGTTAACGGCATTATGATGAACAATGACATTTTTATTTTTTTTCGCCGCCTGCTGAGAAACGAAGAGCGTCTTATCCGTACTATGGTCGTCGACAATAATGATCTCGACAGGCGTTGACGCGGTCCTGGAGGCGGACAGAACGTCCTCCACTGTTTTCCGGATGTTCGGTTCCTCGTTATAAGCTGGAATGACAACTGATACTGATTTGGGCTTCATATTTGAAATTATATAATATTTGTTTTAACGGCGGTCCTTCATTCTGTTCATAATCCCGCTATTCTTTTTTCCTTCAGCCGTCTCACCACATGTTCAAAATCGATCTTCATGCACTTGTAAGCATATTCACGCGTTCCTGTTTTTGTGTAAAAAGTATCCGGTATCCCGATCCGTTCCAGCCGGACATCCAGATGATGATCGGTTATGATCTCGGAAACGATGCTCCCCAGACCGCCGGTCACAAAATGCTCCTCCAGCGTCACCAGATGTTTGTGCCTCTTCATTGTCTGGATAAGGGCATTCTCATTGACGGGTTTCAGCCTGAACAGATCGATGACTTCGATCTTTTTTTTATATTTTAAAAAATAATCCCTGACCTTCAATCCCGTATGGACCATCCTTCCCGTGGTTATAATCCCGATCTCTTCACCCTGCGAAAGCACCTCAAAGCCTTTTCTGAGATCAAGCTTCCTGTTCTGATAAACAAACGGCTGGCCGTTACGGTCCAGCCGGATATAAACCGGGCCGGACTGCTGATACGAGGCTCTGACCATGGCCTTGGCCATGATATCATCGGAAGGCGACAGCACGGTCATATGAGGAAGACCGCGCATAAGGGAAATATCCTCATACCCGTGATGCGTCGGGCCCAGGGTGGAATAATCGAAGCCCGGCCCTACACCGATGATCTTGACATTTGAATTCTGCAGGGCCATATCGATACGGATCTGTTCATAGCAGCGCATGGTGGCGAACGGCACCATGGTAAAGGCATATACCACCTTGCCCATGAGCGCCATGCCGGCTGCCACGCCGATCATGTTCTGTTCCGACACGCCTACGTTGATATACCGCTTCTTCAGATCCTTTCTCAGGTCATCGGAAACAATGGCGCCGTTATCCGAGATGATCAGGAAGATCTCCGGATACCGGACCATCATGCGGTAAAGTTCGGTAAAAAAAGCTAATCGCATTTCTTTATATCCTTTTTGGCGATCTCATATTCCTGTTCATTGGGACACCGGTAATGCCAGATAGGCACTTTCTCCATATAAGAAATACCTTTGCCTTTGATTGTATTGGCAATGATACAGAGAGGCTTGTCCGATTTTCTGGCCCTGGCCTGTTTTAATACGTTCACCAGGGCTTTGAGAGAATGGCCGTCAACAGTCTTTACATCCCAGCCGAACGAAGCGAATTTCCTGTCCAGCGGTTCCAGGCCCAAAATATCCTCCGTGAACCCGATAGCCTGCTGGAAATTCCGGTCCACGATGACGATCAGATTATTCAGTTTATTATGGCTGGCAAAGAGCACAGCTTCCCAGATGGACCCTTCCTGGCATTCGCCGTCCCCAACCATCACAAACGTGCGGAACCTGCGGCGGTCCGCGCGGGCCGCAAAAGCCATACCTGCGGCTATGGAGAGACCGTGCCCCAGGGAACCTGTGGAAACCTCGATACCCGGTATGGAATGTTCAGCCAAGCCCACCAGGCAGTTCCCGCACTTGCAGTAATCGTTGATATCCTTCTCTTTCAGGATCCCCTTATCCGCAAAAATTGCGTACAATCCCAGGGCGCCGTGCCCTTTGGAAAGTACGAACTTATCCGGATCCTTCTTTTTCCAGAGGGAGACCTGGCCGCTGTAATAAATGGAGACCAGGATCTCAACACAGGAAAGAGATGGGGCGATATGCCCGGACCCGCCTTTATAACCCATGTCCAGGATCCTTTCTCTGAGGAAAACGGCCTTTTTTTTCAGGTTATTAATATCCATACATCATATCCTGTTCCTTTATCATGTTCCTCCGGTTTAACCCTATATATTAATGATTTGATTTTATTTGTCAACGGAATATCCGGGAAAGGATGAATTTATTCCAACGGCCCGCACCAGGAACCGCTGTCAGATGAAATTGACATGGGACGACGGGTGTTTCAGGTCCCAAAGATACCGGTTGATCTCATCCAGCCGGCAGTTCTTCATGCAGGTATCTGCCGGCATGGTGTTCTCCACATAACTAAGGATATCCTTTCTTTTCTTCCCGTTCCATCTCTGCCTGAAGCTCTTCTCGTATACATTGCCGTAACAGAATTTCGCGTCTCCCAGATGCGGGCCGCAGGCATAAACATCGC
>JAQTRT010000030.1 GCA_028711675.1 bacterium
TCCAAGCCCCCAGTAACAAAAGATAAACACTCATCCCATCCCGAAGTAAAACAAGCGCTGGCGGCATGACTGAGATGATGGGACACATAGATAACCGGGCCTTTAAATCCCTACAAGGCCAGTCTCATGCGGATATACCGTATTAAAAAATCAGAAAAGAACTGCGGGAGCCCCGCACACTGTATCAGATTGACAAACAAAGCCGGCAACCCTCTCAAGACCAGATGATGGCCGCCTATGCTGTATTCAAAAGACATAAAATCCTTTCCGCCGGTAAAACGTTTCTGCACGATAAAGCATTTTGCATAGGCAAGCCAGTTCTTCAGGGCCGGGAAACCGCTGACAGCCACTATATCAATATCCCGTGGCCGTATACCAGTGCGGTTAAAACATTCTTTTAAAGCGCCCAGGGGTGCGGCATTATCCATTTTAATCCTGGAATACCGTTCTTCTGCTGCGGTAAACAGGATCTTTTTATCTTTTATCAGTGCCACCGAAGCCTCATGCGTCTCAAAATGCAGTCCTAAAACGATCATTTATTTCTCTTTGTTTAATTCCTTCTTTACATAGCCATCAACGTTCTTTCCGGAAAAATTCCAGCAGGACCAGAAGACCGTAGAAAGCGCTCTTCCACTGGACCCATGTCCTGAACTTGAATAAAAAGCGGAGCATGTTGAACGGATTCAGATAAAAAAGAAGTAAAATCTTTCTTCGTTTCTTAAGCACGACGGTATTGTTTAAATATTGAAAAATCCTTTTAAAATCCAGCTCTTTGAAATAATTCCAGTCTATATTTTTTATATCTTTATACCGGTTCTTAATATAAAAATCGAATAATTCTGATCCCGGATACGGGAACGGCAGATTAATTATAATTTTATCCAAAGGGACCGATGTGATGAATTGACCTGTTAACTCTATGTCCTTTTCTGTCTCCTCCGGATGACCCATAAGGAAGAATCCCTGGGTAATAAAATGCAATTTATTGGCCAGTCTGATACTGCTCCTGGCTTGATCCAGATCAAGCGACTTTTTAACCAGTTTCAGTATCCGGGGAGAACCAAATTCAATACCGAACGCAAAATAATAACAACCTGCTTTTTTCATGAGAAGCAGAAGTTCTTCATCCAGCCGGTCGGCCCTGACTCCGTTGGGCAGACTCCAGGTCAGGTTCAGCCTGCGCCGTATCATTTCACGGCAAACTGCCATGGCATGATCCCTGTAAAAAGTGAAATTATCATCTACGATCTGCACCTCTCTGATACCAAACTGTTTTTTCAGGAATTCAAGTTCATCCACAAATTTTACGGGATCGCGCATCCTGATTTTTTTCCCGTGTACAGTTTGACCTGCGCAGAAAGTACAGAGATAAGGACACCCTCTTGAACTGATCACCTGAGTTACAGGCAGCCGCTTACAGATAAATCCATGGACCCTTCCCTTCTGATAATCGAGAGGATTAACGGCTTTCCAGGGATATTCCAGATTATCCAGGTTGGAAATATACCGGGGCGGGGAAGAGACAATGGCACCTTCTTTCCGGAAGACCAGACCAGGCACTTTATCAAAATCCTTACCTTGGAATAAAGCCTGAATAAACTGCGGAAATGATTCCTCCGTTTCACCCCGGAGAATAAAATCAATATCCTGTTCCTGCTCCAGCAGAATATCCGCTACCGCATTAGCATGCGGACCTCCCAGGACAGTAATGAGAGCGGGGAAATTTTTCTTAATAAATTTTATTATTTCCAGAGCAACTGTATATTGAAAGGTAAAGCCTGTAATACCCACAACTTCCGGTTGATGATCTTTTATCATCCGGTAAAGGATATTTAAATCTTTTTTATAGAACGAAAGATCCAGAACTTTTACCTGATGATGATGTTTCATTAAGGCGGAAGCCGCGTACCCCAGCCCCAGATGGGGTGTGGAATAAAAGTGTCTGTCGTTCCCCCAGGAAGGGATCAATAATAAGATACTTGAAGAGGGCGAAGAAATTTTATAATTATTTTTATCCATTGCTTTTATTGAATTTTCATTTTCATTATTGTTGACAGTTGTTCAGCGATCAGCCCCAGGACAAGACAACCTAAGCCAATAATAATAATCAAACCGGCACCCATACTAAGCCCTTTTTTCGCTAAAAGGATGGGTATCTCCCAGAGAATGCCCGCGGTGGTAAAAATTATGGATAAAGGCAGGAACACTTTCATGGGTCTGAACAGTACAGTAATATTCAATATCTCCCACAGGGTCTCAAATGCAGTACGGATTCTGATTGTGGATCTCCCCATGGACCGCTGGCGGACAGTAATGGGATGTTCGATCACGAAATTACCCTGATTGACGAACACCAATACGATGATATCACTAAAAGACATGGAATCAGGACAAACACTGATATATTTTTTTGCCAGTGCGGTTTTAAAAAGTTTCATGCCGGAATTAATATCATTGATTTTTATCGGCAACAGGATCTTCGCCACTCTCCGGATAATCCATTTACCCAAACCCCGGAACAAACTGGCTGATTTCAGATGCAACCGGCTTCCGACGATCATGTCTGCATCTTGCTGGAGGAGCTTCCTATAAAGTAAAACCACATCTGTCAACTCATGCTGCCCGTCGGCATCTAAAAAAACAGCGTACTCTGTCTGCGCATGGATGATTCCTGTCTTAAGGGCAGCTCCGTATCCGCGGTTCATCTTATGATGGACGATCTTGAGCCATTTCTCATGTTTATATTTATCCAGAATTACCCTTGAATTATCATAAGACCCGTCATTGATAATGATCAGCATATAATCATTCTTCCGGCAAAATGCAAGCCACTGTGGAATTAAATTTCTTAAATTATCCGCTTCATTATAAGCGGGTACGATCAATGTTATCTTTTTTATTTTCATGTTATCCTCTTACTCTTGCTCTGCATGAAATTTCCTGTAAAAAGCCCTTATATCATTAAAATATCCGCTGTTGTTTCTAAGCCAATTAAATCCCCTGGTCCACCATTTGAACCGCAATAAAAAACGTATATATTTCTTCTCAAAACGATATCGGAGTTTCCTGGCCGGCACACCGGCATAAACAGAATACGGTTCAACATTCTGTGTGACAATGCTGCGCGCACCGATAATGGCACCGTCCCCTATTCTGATCCCGTCCAGGATCATGACCTCGTTCCCGATCCAGACATCATTCCCGATCTCAACAAAATATTTTCCTTCCCTGTCAACAAATTTATGCCCTTCAAAAAGGGACGTATTAGTAAAAGTAAAGCCGGCCTGCTTGTCAGGCGAAAAAAATGCGGGGTGAGTACTTACAAAAATCCGTGAAGGATGCCGCCCCAGGCCAGTCCTTACATTCTGCCCGATAGAACAAAAACGCCCGATCTTTGTCTGGGAGAGATGGGAATCCGAAGCGATATATGTCCCCCGCCCGATGAAAGAATCATAGATATCACAATTCTGGTTCACTACAGAATGATCCTCAAAAACGGTCTGAAATGAGACCAGGACGTTCTTTTTTAAAAGGACCGAAAACCGACGGCTGAGAAAGAACCGTTTCAGTCTATCCTTAATGCACTGGGGGATTATCGCTTTTAATCGCACCGTCATAATTTAATCCTTATTTTATATTTGTTTTTCTTGCCGCAGCACTTCCCGTCAGCCTCAGGGACACACGGAAAACTTTCGTAACTTTCAAAAAAATATCCAATCCCCATTTGACCGGTCTTAAAAAAGGGTAAAAAAGGGTCAACCGGTAAAAATAACGCCAGATATTAACTGCTGTTAAAGCCGGCCTTACTTTATTTTTCTGGATCAAATAAGTTGCATCCGCAATATCAAACAAATAAGAAAGACCGCCGGCCAGTTTTAAATTAATCTCGGCCTCCTTCCCTTTCCAGAACATATTCTGCCCGCCTTTTATATGGCTGTAATCATGGTTCTGATGAAGAGCCAGTACTGATGCTGTAGCATCGATGACCGGGATATGACGGGAACGGGCATAATAAATCAGCCAGTTATCCCAGGCTCCCCGGCCAATGGCAAAAGCCGGGATATCAGAATAAAAGCCCCTGGGAAATATGAAATAATCCAGACCTGTTACACCGTGCAAGCTTCCGTTCTGCCGGGCCAGTTGTTTCAGCTTCTCGCGCCAGGTATCCTCCTTAAAACGGACAAGCTGTTTTATATTAAAATCCCAGCGCCGGCCAATCATGAAAAACCTTGGTTTTTCATTCCGTGCAAGCTGAAAAGTCCGCACAAAGTCATCCATTAACAGAATATCCGTATTTACATAACAGAGAAATTCATCCTTGCTGTTAATCTGGGCTTTCTTAAAAATCAGATTTATGAATGGTGTCCCGTATTCGTTGCTCTTGATGTCCGGGATATGAACAAGATCGAATTCTCTGCAGACCTTATCGATACCATGATCATTACCGAACAGGATGATCCGTGGCCTGGGTTCCAGCCTCATCCAGCTTTGAATGGCATTTCTCTGGATAATATTAATATGTCCCTGGAAAGCCTTGGGACATGAAAAAAAAGTCAGCATTTTATTCCCTTCCTATTTTATATCCCGGGTGTATCGGCCAAGAGGGATATATATAACTTTTTTATTAAATAAGGACGGGTCCATGATACGCCAGCAGTCTATCAGGACCGTGGGTTCATTGATAATATAACTATTATCAATAGCTTTCATCTCGTCAAAAAAGGACATGATAATGCAGATGGAAGTATTGGCAAAACAGTCCTTCACGGACGACGCATAAAGGATATTATCCCCGAAATGGGCTTTCACATTCTCCATAGCCAGGGGATCATATACGATTACTTCCATATCCTTTTTTAACAGATCCTCGATCAGTTTGATGGCCGGGGACTCCTCAATAACCGGGGTATTGGGTTTATAAGCCAATCCAAGGATCGAGATCACTTTATTCTCATAATGGGAAACATATGAAATGATCTTACTGGAAAGATGTTCGACCTGCATATGGTTTACCTTATCCGTTGCCTTGGCCAGCACGGCATCGATCCCGTAATGTGCCGCAAAAGCGGAGAAAGCCCTGTTATCCCTGGGAAAGCAGGGACCGCCGAAGCTCAATCCGCCCTTCAGATAATAAGGAGAGATTCTCTTGTCCGCTCCCAGGGCTTTAGTAATATCATCAACATCAGCTCCGGGTATGCTCTCGCAAATATTGGCCAGGGTATTGGCAAAACTGATCTTCATGGTCACGTAGGAATTAAGACTGATCTTTGTGATCTCTGCGCTTACAAGGGACATACGGGCCATTCTGGGCTTGTTGTCACAAACCTTTTCGTAGATCTTTTCAAGCTCCCTGCCTGCGGATTCCTGACTTTCGCCGATCAGGATCAGGTCCGGATTGAGAAAATCCGTAATGACGCTTCCCAGGGCAATGAACTCGGGATTATAGCAGACGGAAAAATCCTTGTTCAGTTTCCTGCCGGAAACGGTCTCAATAAGAGGGATAAGCTGGTTCTCCGTTGTCCCGGGCGACACCGTGGATGTGATCACGAAAATATGGTGTTTCTTATTAAGTCTTTTCAATGCTGCGGCCAGATGCCTCAGGCTATCCTGCAGATATTTATCGGAAAAATGGCCGTCTTCCTTGCTGGGGGTGGGAACGATCAAAAACGTGACCTCGGATTCTTTCAAGGCCTCCTCATAATCCTGCGTGGCCTTTAATCTTCCCTTTGACTGGGAAATGAGTTCCTGCAGCCTGGGTTCATAGACCGGGGCCTTGCCCTGATTAATGGCATCCACAAAATTTTTATTGATATCCACTCCTATGACATCAAAACCCTTGTAACTGAAGCAGGCTGCGGAACATGCGCCCAGTTTTCCCAGGCCGATAACTGAAAGTTTCATAATTGACTCCTTGAATTTATAACCGTTATGTTAAAATATTTTCCTGCTGGCGATGGGCATTCTCCATCCCGTCCCGAATGCCCGGTCCGTGATCTTGAGACCCGGTGCCGCCTGTTTCCTTTTAAATTCCGCATTGGCCACCAGCTTCAGTACTTTCCTTACGGTCTCCGGATCAAATCCGTCAGCCACGATCTCACGTTCTGCTTTATGAAGTTCGATAAAACGGCACAGGATCTCATCGAGGGTATCATAGGGCGGAAGGGAATCCTGATCTTTTTGATTGAACCGTAATTCTGCCGAAGGCGCTTTTTCTATGATCGCCCCTGGTATCACGTTATTTTTAAACTTGTTGACCAGGCAGGAGATGCGGTAAACCATGGTCTTGGGAACATCCGCGATGACCGCCAGACCTCCGGACATATCCCCGTAAATGGTGCAATATCCCACAGCCAGCTCGGATTTATTCCCCGTAGTGAGAAGAATGGCGTTATATTTATTCGACAGGGCCATGAGCAGATTGCCTCTGATCCTGGCCTGGATGTTCTCTTCCGTGATGTCCGGATTATACCCCTTGAAGGCTTCAGCCAAGGTGGCGTCAAAGGACCCCATGATGGTCTGGATAGGTAAAGTGAGAACCTTTATCCCGAGGTTGCGGCTAAGTTCCAAAGCCTCCTCGACACTGCCCTTGCTGGAAAAGGGCGATGGCATCAGGACACCCAGTACATTTTCCGGGCCAATGGCTTCGGCAGCAATCACAGCTGTCAGGGCAGAATCGATCCCGCCGGACAAGCCCAGTAAAGCCTTCTTGAATCCGCATTTCAGGATATAATCCCTTGTTCCCAGGACAAGGGCCTGCCAGGCGCTCAGATCGTTCCCGGGTATATCCGCATGAATGGTTTTTCCGGATCCCTCAAGGTCCACTGTTATGGTATCTTCTTCGAAAAACCTGGCTCTGGCCGCCAGATTACCTTTTGCATTGAAGGCGCAGCTCCCGCCGTCAAAGACAAGGTCGTCATTGCCGCCGATCTGGTTAGCGTACAGGACCGGCACCTTGTATTTCCTGGCAATGCTGCTGAGCAGGGCTTCCCGCAGTTTCTGTTTCCCGATGGAAAACGGCGATGAAGAGAGATTAACGATCAAGTCGATCTTCCTGGAGTTCAGCTTGACCAGGGGGTCATCCGAATACCGCTGGAAAGGCCAGAAATCCTTGTCATTCCAGATATCTTCACAGATCGTCACTCCCACTTTACGGCCCTTTAAGCGAAAGACATTAACCTGTCCGGAAGATTGAAAATAACGGTCCTCATCAAAAACATCGTACGTGGGCAGGAGCGTTTTATTAAAAATCCCCTCTATCCCGCCTTCTTTGATCAAAACAGCGGAATTGGAAAGAGATTTCCCCTGTCTGGACTTATTGGCTGACACGATCCCTACAAGAACAGGCGGATGTTTCTTGAGAATGACGGCCATCTCCTTCAGCTTCTCCCAGCTTTTTTTCACAAAATTTGTATTGAACAGGAGGTCGCGGGGCGGATAGCCCATCATCGAAAGCTCAGATGTTACGCACAGATCCACCTGTGACAAGTCCGGTGATCTGACCGAGTCTACGATCTTTTTTGCGTTACCGTCAAGATCACCCACGATAAGATTCAACTGCAATAAAGCTATCTTCATATGTTTGAACCTATTTCATCCTTCCGGATTTAACCAGCTGATCGTATATCCATTGATAGGTTTTCTCAAGACCTTTTTCCAGCGAGATCTGCGGTTCCCATTTCAGTATCTTCCGCAGTTTTGTATTATCGCTGTTCCGTCCGCGCACGCCCTGGGGTTTGGTCAGGTCGTATCTTTTACTGATCTTCTTCCCCGCAATATGGGCGACCATATCCACCAGCTCATTGATAGTGATCATCCTGTCCTGGCCCAGGTTGAGCGGTTCGTGAAAATCAGACTGCATCAGACGGTATATCCCTTCCACGCAGTCGTCAATATAACAATAGGAACGGGTCTGCAGGCCATCGCCCCAAACCTCGATCACGTCTTCTTTTTTCGCCAAAGCGATCTTCCTGCAGATGGCGGCAGGGGATTTTTCCCGGCCGCCGTCATAAGTGCCCAGAGGCCCGAAGATATTATGGAACCTCACGACAAAAGTGTTTAGTTTATAATCCTCATGATAATGACGGCAGGCCCGCTCGGTATACATTTTCTCCCAGCCGTACCCGTCCTCAGCATCCGCCGGATAAGCATCCTCCTCTTTCAAGGGCGTGATATCCGGTGATTTCTGCTTGTAACCCGGATAGATACAGGCCGAAGAAGTGTAAAAGAACCGTTCCACTCCCTGCAGCCGCGCTGCTTCCAGCATATGCATGTTAATAAGGATATTGTCATGCACGATCTCGGCCTTGTGCGTCTCGATGAACCCGATGCCGCCCATATTCGCCGCCAGGTTATACACCTGGTCCACTTTCCGCACCGCCCGCAGGCAGCTGGCCCAGCGCCGCAGATCCAGTATCTCAAATTCATCCGCCGCGGTCTCTTCGTATTCAGGATATTTGATATCAACACCCCGGACCCAATAGTTCCGCTTTTTTAAATATTTCACAAGATTATGGCCGATGAACCCGCCGGCCCCTGTAACTAAAATCCTCTTATTCATACTCAGCCTTTCCTCCTTTCGTTTTTATCATTCTGTCGTTGTAAATGGCGCCCCACAGCTTGACAAAGGTCATTCCTTTTTTTTAATGGACCTGGCCGGTGAGCCGACAACAATATCATTAGCCGGTACATCTTTCGTCACAACAGCACCGGCCCCGATGATGGCATTATGACCCACCTGTACTCCGGGTAAAATAATAACATCCGCGCCGATCCAGGCATTGTCGCTTATCACAATTTTCTTCTTTACCAGCGTATCCCTGTATACAGGCGCATTGGTCTCATGCGTCTGCGAAATAATGAGGGAATGAGTGGCAATAAGGACGTTCTTCCCGATCTGGACGCCGCCTCCGCCCCAGATAACAACATAATCCCCGATCCGGCTCCCTTCTTGTATGGACACACTGTCAGGTGAATGAATGATGACCCCTTTATAAAAGATAACGTCTTCTCCCATTTCTTTTAACATGGATCCCCAGTAAATGGTCTTATACATCTGGATAATTGTGTCTGACCGGATTTTTTTTATCAGTGCGCATATTAATCCAAGGATTAATCCGGCCATACCAAAGATCATGTTCCTGAATATCTTCATCATGGATGATTCCCTCCGGTATCACTCTTATCCAATATTAAATCCAATTCCCGGACGGTAGCCGGAAAATAGATTGTCTTCGCTGTATTGCTCTTTAAATAATTAATGTAATTCATACGGACGTTTTCATCCCGGGATCTAAAATATTTCAATAATGACACGGCCGTTTTATTCTCATTGGCTGCCTCAAACAAACCCGCAGTCTGATAGCCTATCACTACCTTAAAAAAGGTAAAAATTAAATTAGCCGGGACGAAATGGGGGATAACAGCGATCTCATTCTCCCTGGAATAAAATTTCAAGCTCAATGGGTGTCTCTTAATGACCAGACGGCCAAGGCCGAACTTCCTGATTAAATAATTGATCAGCTCATCCATCTTATGAATATACTCATCCTCGCTCACCAGGCCGTTCTCCGTGATCCCGCCTACAAGCAGCAGGACCGATTTGTCCTTAACATAAGAGGCCGGATGTTTTTGAATAATGTCCCTGTTGACCGGAAAATCCGCCTTAACAATCTTTTTATTGTTTAAAAAATAATTAACCACGGAGCACTGGAAACATTTTCCGTTCCATAACGGCTGCAGATTCAGGCCGTATATTAATTTGTTAAGGATAAGATACAGGATGGAATAAACAGTATATCTCACCTTCAGACCTTTTAAAGTAACCACGGGTTTATAAAATACCGTATTGTTCTTCAGCAGTTTTAAGGCAAGCCAGGCCTCAAACTCACAATAAGCCAGGGCAGAAAAATATACCTCGCAATCCTTAAAGCCCTTCAACCTTTCCCACGTCTCTTTCTTGATTGTATTGATGGTTATCTGGTTCTTTATCGTCCCGAAGACAGACCGGGTCAACAGCGGCGGGGGGGTCTTAATAAGAATTATTTTATCCCTGGGATAAAGGCTAATAAAAAACTGTTCAAGACTGCTGTTGGATGTGACAATGACAAAATCGTCCTGTGCTGTTTCAATCCTCGTCACCGTAGTCGGCGCCTCGAGATAGGATGAACAAAAGATTATCTTCATGAACCTGGTTGTATCCTTTTATTTACATACTTGAATTGAACGGCTGCTTTTAATAATGGGATTAACAATCATTTCAGCTGGACACCTCAACAAATTCGAATATTTTACTGAAATTCAGTTTAATCCCCTTTTGAAAGGTAATGACCTTTTTACCGATAAAATATATTATTGTGCCGCATAATACTACTTTTGAAATCAACGCGACAAGCAGCCATTTCTCCAGGAAAAACTGATAAAGAATAATGATACCGCCTATAATACCCAGGCAAGAGAAGAACAGCCTCCAATTCAAAGGAACAAAATAACATCTTTTCGAATACTGGTACTCAATTAGATATCCGAATATAAATGTAAGTAACGCGGAAAAGGCAGCACCGTACATTCCGAAAGAAGGGATCAGGATAAAATTGAGTATGACATTAATAATGGCTTCACATATAGTTAAAACCATCATTTGCTTTGTTCTTTTAGCCTGCATGATCGACAGGGAAGCAAGGCTTGATAACCCGGAAAAAAAATAAGCCAGGACAATGATGCGGGCAATGACATAGGATTCGGCATACCGGCTGTCCATGAAAAAATAAACGATCTCCTTCAGGAACAGCGCAATGGCGAAAATCAACAGTAATACCACTAAGGCATAACTGTTATTCGCCTTTTGAAGCTTCCTTTTATTGACGGCCTGGTCTTCCTTTTGACTGGCTAATTTAAAAAAATAAGGGCTGTACGCTGTCATGAAGCCGCTGATGACGATCAGGCCGAGTGTACCTAATTTAAATCCGAAAGAATAGATACCCACTTCTGTGAGGTTGAAATACCGTTCAAGGAATATCCGGTTTGAAAGGTTTAAGACCCAGGCTGTGATAAGGGAAGGAATAAGGGGGATGCTGAACAATAATGCATTTTTCAGCATTTTAGAATTAATCGTGAGGTTTACGGTCCTGGAAACAAAAAAAAGATAAACAGGTAATAATATCAGACCGGAAATAAATGCACCTTTTAACTGACCCGATGCCCCGGCCCTCATTTTAACCACAAACCACAGGATCAACAATGAATTAATGATGAATTGACACACGGACAACAGGACAAAAGGCACGGCTTTTTCCTTAACCTGAAAATTAATCAGGGGGATAAAGGAAAAAACAAGCAGGAACCCTGTCATGAGCGAATACGCATAATAAGGATAAAAAGGGATCGACCGGTATATCCGGCCGGTCCAATTATGGAAAACAAAACACAAAGCCATGGCAGCAGAAGCAAACAGGATTTCAAAAAGGAAAATAGTGCCTAAAAAATCCTTTTGCTCTTTTCCATCATGATAATCAAAGAACAGCCGGTAAATGGACCGTTCCGAACACAGTGTAAAAAAAATGACCAGGATACTGTTCAACACAGCCATGGATGCCACAATGCCATATTCACCCGGAGATAAAAATTTGGTATAGATAGGCAGCAATAAAAAATTCCCGGCCTGGGGTATGATATTGCCTATCGTATAAATAAATGTGTTCTTTATTAATTTTGACATTTTTAACTTAAAACGATCTCTTTTATCTTAATAAAATCGTTATAAAATTCAGACTGCGGATTATCCAGCGACGGACAGGAACCAGCTGTCTCATCCGTTTTACTGTCCGGTAATGGGACAAGCCTCTGTGATCTTTTTTTAAAAATCACATATACGGCTTTCAATATTTTCACGTTACTTAACTTAAAAAAGAACAAGGGGTAGCCGTAACTTTTAATAATATTTTTCTTCATGGCTTTATCAATAACTTTCTCAATGCTTTTTATGTCTAAAGGGGATTGTGCCAACAGATGTTTTAACAAACATTCTTTAAACCGGCGGTATTTCGTATCATAACTGCCGTCGTTAAGATAATTGATCAGCGGCTTAAGGGTCTGGCCCGTGGACAGGACATTTCCCCTCCGTGCGCCATAAAAGATATTCAAATTTTCCATCTTCCCGTAAACAAGTGTTATTAAGGAAGGAAGCAGTTCCCCGAACCTTAAATCATCTGTATACCGTATGGCTTCCTCCCAGACCTGCTGCAGCAGAGGCGTTCTATGTACTCCGCTGAAGGTCGGTATTTCATACTGTGATAAATGCCGGAACACCCTGTCTGCTGCACCGGACAAATCAATGGATTTAAAATCCGGGATGCTCCTCCACTTGAATTCTTTTTTATTATTTAAATCCCCGGTCCAGAACACGATGTACTTCCCGTGTGCCACACTGTAATCCTTGTTCTTTTCCATGAACTCAACAGCCTTATTTAAACTTCCCGGTATAAAAAAATCATCCTCTGAACTAATGACAGAATAAGGGGTGGTTACCTTTATCAGCCCTTTTACTAATTTCTCCTCGAATCGTGTACCATGATCAAATTTCATATACCTGATCTTATCATGGGCCAACAGCTTCTGCAGAACAGCAGGCTGGGGAGCATCTTCCGATGAATCAAGAACCAGGATGGGAACCGGGAATCCGTATGATTCATAATACCTGAGAAATCTGACCAACAGGTCATAGCCGTAATGAGGAGTGGTTATTATTGTTAATTTATCCTGGGAACCCATAAAACTGACAGGCCTTTTTATATTATTTTTTACTGCGGACCAGGTACCCTTCAGGATTGCAGGTAAAGAGCAATTTATTCTCAATATGTTTATCTATTTTAAAATTTTTATTCCCCGCACAAAATTCCCTCAACGCTGTTTTGGGATTATTGCCCGGTCCCCACGGCCGGGGCCTGTGCTTCTGCACAGGGATATCTTCAATAATAGTATCCCCGCAGACAAGGTAATACCCTTTACCCACAAGCGGGGAATACAGTTTTAATTCCCGCAGCACATGCTCATGTGTATGGTTGGAATCAAGGACGACCATTACTTTTTTGGATTTCCCGATAATGGACCTGATCCTCTTTACTGTCGTCTCCTCTAAGGATGATCCTGTAATAAGCGTAATCCTTTTCGAGATTGCACCATGAGAAAATATCCTTTTTCTCAGATCTTCCGGGATGAAGATATCCACACCTATAATCTTCTTCCCGCCTATGGCTTCCATGATGGTAGAATAAAAGAGCAGGGATCCGCCCCACGCCACCCCGATTTCCACAATATAATCCGGCCTGGTATTATAAATAATTTCCTGTACAGCAAACATATCCTGGGGGAACTGCAATATAGGTTCTCCAAACCAGTTGGTCTGGTGTATCCAGTTATACTGGTCTGCCTTTACCAGAACTTTTAAGGCGTTCTTCTGAAGTGCTGTATCGTGCGCCATTTTTTCCGCAAACAGGACACGCATATTCTCAAACTGATCCCTGGTATAGATACGCTTTTTTATGGACCTGGTTTCTCTTTTCATTTTTCAACAACTCCTTTTAATAATTTAATCGTATCCTGAATCCCCTTTCTCAAATTCCCCTTGAAAACAAATCCCTGTTTTTTTATTTTTTCATTAGAGACGGTATAGGTAAGCTGGTTCATGATGGGACTGTCCACATATTCCACATTCAAATGAGGGATGGATATCTTGATTAAATCCAGTATTTCCTTGACCGTGGAATTGGCTGTCACGATATTATATACCTGGTTTGGGAATAGATCCTTTTTTATGATAAATAACAGGGCGCTTATAGCATCATTCAGATCAAGGTACGGCCTTTTCTGATTCATGGCTGTCTTCCACACCGTAATAGGCTGTTTCAAGCAGGCCTGCCAGACGAATTTATTGACAGCGGTATGGAAACGCATGCCTATGGATGTACCAAAAATGGTACCCAGCCGGCCTATGATAAAATTCAATTTCTTCTCGTTCCCTAATTGAATGAGCAGTTGTTCTGCTTTTAACTTACTCTCCGCATAGGGACTCTGCGGTTTAAGTTCCTCAACCGAACAATTCTCATCCACCGACTCTTTCTGGGTGCCGTAAACACTGGTCGTGGAAGGAAAGACCAACCGGCAACCGTTTTGTATGCACGCCCTGGCTACTTTTTCCGTCCCGGAGTAATTAGTCTCTTCCACCATCTCTTTTTTATTAAAGCTGGAAGCAGCGTCCGTTATGGCAGCCAGATGGATAACAGCATGGACCCCTTTAAAATACTCGTTTAAATCAGCTGTACAGATATCCTTTTCGAAAAATTTGAACAATACTCCTTTGGGCAGATGGAACAGGGAAGAATACCTCTGGGTCATGAGATTATCCAGTAGGATCACTTCTTCAAACTGGCCCGGCTTCAGGCTGTGGATCAGCCGGGAGCCGATATGCCCAAGGGCTCCTGTTATTAATATTTTCATTTTTTCACCTCAAATATTCTCCCAGATGTTTTTTAAAGAATGTCCTTGTCTTAACCAGACCCTGGGCAAAGCCGTACTGCGGTTTCCACGCCAGAATTTTCTTCATCTTTTCATTGCTGATGACGGCATCACCGATCTCCGTCACTTTTCTGTCCATTGGCCATTCGACGAACTTTACTTTACCCGACCCGATATATTTTACGATCATATTAGCAATTTCCGCCACACTGTAGTGCTGATCCCCGGCGACAAAAAAGACCTCCCCTTCCGACCGGTTGCTTTCCGATGCTTTGATAAGAGCCGAAATACAATCCTCAACATAGATGACGTTCCGTAATTGAACGCCCTTTCCATAGACCGTGATCTCCCTGTCCTGCAAAGCCAAGCCGATAAAATAATTAACAAAAGTAAAATCACTGCTGTGGATACTGGCTCTCGGCCCAAAAACATTGGAAAACCTGATCACGGTAACCGGGATGTTATACGCATTGCCGTAGATGAGAGCATACTTTTCAGAAACGCTCTTATTGGCCGAATAGATATCCGTGGGGAATTCAGGATGGTTTTCATCCGCCGGTTTGAAGTGCAGTTTTCCCAATTGGGTGGACGTACCCACGTGTACAAATTTTATTTGTTTATTGAACCGCCGTGTGGCCTCCAGCAAATTAATGACCCCCTTGCAGTTAACCTCCAGATCGATCCAAGGCTCTTTCATGGAAAAGGGATGCGATGTCGAAGCCGAACAGTTGAATAAAATATCCTTATTGATAATATGACGCGAGACCTCGTCGAAATTCAAAATATCGCTCAATACCAATTCAACGGAATCCCTTATATCATGGATATTATATAAATTACCGCCGGAATGGGGGTCCAGACAGTCAAAAATCGTGACGTTAGCTCCCAATTCCAGGCATCGGCAGGCCAGATTACTTCCGATAAAACCCAAACCACCCGTGATCAATACCCGTTTGTTCTTCATGAAAGACAGGCGCTCTTTATTTTTTTTCAATCCTTGTTTTATTTTCATCGACTTCTCCTTTATTCCTCATTTATGAATTGGAAATAAACTTGATCGTAGCATCGATCCCCTCAGTAAGGGAATATTCAGCTTCCCATCCTGTTAATTCTGTGAATGTACCGGAATCAGCAATAAAACTCCTTCTTTCAATGGGAGATAAGGTGGCTGGTTCCTCTACGCTGACAACTTTTACTTTCCGGCCCGTGACAAGAGCCGCGCGATCGGCAATTAAATGAAACGTTTCGGACAGAGTATGTCCCTGGCCGCTGCCTATCACAAAATGCCGGCCATTGACATCATGAATGTGGCTCCCGGCCAGTAAGAATGCAGCAGCCACATCAGACACGTAAATATAATCCCTTATGTATTCACCCTGGCCGTATACGGTAATCTCCTCTCCCTTTAAAGCCTTCCTGATCATGGCGTTCAACACACCCCTGTCCGCACTGCTGCTCCTGGGTCCGGGCCCATAAACGTTCGCCAACCGTAATATCGTCCCCTTTACCATATCCTGGCTGATATAATATTTCAGATAATTTTCCGACATGAGCTTATGCAGGTCATAAACCGTAATAGGCCTGTCGGCATGCCTTTCATCAACAGGCAAATGGACAGGCATCCCGATTTCGGTTGCTGTTCCCGAGAACAAGATAACGGGTTTAATCCCCTTTTTCCGGCAAGTCTCCAGGCAATACAGCATGGGAAGGACATTAATATTAAAATCATCCACGGGATTTCCATTGGCCCTGTAAACGCTTGTCTGTGCCGCAAAATGGAACACAATATCAATTTGATCCAAAATTTTTACCCATGTCCCTTCTTTTCCTACATCTCCCTGGACATCGATTATCCGGGCTGCTACCTCCTGAAGAAGATGACCGGCAGGATTCAAATCCATACGGATGATCGTACAATTTATGTTTTTTAATAACGCGGTAAGGGAATTTGCCAGATATCCTGTCCCGCCTGTTATTAATATCTGTTTCCCTGTATAATAAGTTAATAGTTTACTATCCAGTGATCGCTCCAAAAAATACCATGGATTTTATTTTATAACCGGCCCTTTCAGCCAGTCATAATTTATTTCAGGATCATCATAAGGGATCCGGCCCTCTTCTTTCGGATCATAAACACAGGATGTCATATAAAACAGATTAGCCGGTCCGTTAATGCAC
>JAQTRT010000277.1 GCA_028711675.1 bacterium
TGCGCCTGACGGGAAGAAATATTGATACTTTTATTTTTTACCTGATTGATAACTTCACTAACAATGGATTCAATGATGTTTTTTTCCAGTTGCAAGTCCTTTATCTCCTGAAAGAGAGGATGGTCCTGATCTATCTGTCAAGTTTTTCCAGCTCGGAGACTGAACCTATGGGAAGTATTTCTTCAAGGCTCTTATGAGGTCTTGGTATCACGTGGACAGAAACCAGTTCACCGACCTTTTGGGCAGCAGCTGCACCAGCGTCAACAGAAGCTTTAACCGCGGCAACATCACCCCGGCACATGACAGTGACAAGTCCGCCGCCTATTTTTTCGTAAGCCACCAGCGTCACTTTAGCTGCTTTGGCCATGGCATCAGCGGCTTCGATGAGTCCGACCAGTCCTTTGGTTTCTACCATACCTAATGCTTCATAAGCCATATATTCACCTCTTTGATTATAAAATTTTTATTTTAATATAAACCGTATTATTTTAATGTCAATGTTTTTTTCTGCGGTCTTGATACGGATTCATGATACCGGTCCCCTTCCCGGCGTCAGTTTGGGTCCCGGAGGAACGCACCTTATTTTTTTATGTACCCTTTCACCACTTCCTCGACGATCTTTTTAATGTCATCCTGTGATATCTTGTTCAGTTTACAAACCGTACAACCAGGCAGGTCCTCGCGGATCCCGTACAGTTTCCGGATGCTGACCAGTTTTTCCACTTCATCCGTGTCCAGGTAATTCACCCTGCCCGTAGCCAGGGCCAGATAATAGATCTTGGCAAAATGCTCGACGGTCTCGGTCTTATAATATGCTTCAGGAAGGTCTCTTCCGATCGTAATAAGGCCGTGGTTCTGGAGCAGGACGGCGTCATGGGTCTTGATCAGTTCGGAGATGCTCTGCGGTACCTCTTCCGTTGAAGGCGTGGCATAGGGCGCCAGGGGTATTTTTCCCAGTTGAAGGACCACTTCAGGCAGGAGACAGGCGTCCAGGGATATCCCGCACACGGCCAGGGCCAGGCAGTAAGGAGGATGGGAATGAACGACAGCCCTGATATCCGTTCGCCTGCTGTAAGCCTCCAGGTGCATCTTGATCTCGGAGGTTGTCCGGTGGCTCCCGCGCAGGACCTTTCCGCTGGTGTCGATCTTAACGATCATTTCCTCGGTCATGAATCCCTTGCTGACGCCTGACGGGGTACACAGGATTTCATGTTCTGATATTTTAACCGAGATATTGCCATCATTGGCCGCTACAAAGTCCTTAGTCCAGAGCCGCCGGCCTACTTCAATGATTTCTTTTTTTACGTTCAGTTCGTTCATGAGGATTTCCTTGTGTTGTACACGATCTCCTGGAGGCCTTTGAGGTCATTGGCCTTCAGGCTGAAAACGTTCTTCTCCGGCGCTGCCAGCTGCTTCTTCAGTTTTTCCGGTATGGGCGGTTCGAACCCCATGATGCTCTTTATCTTTTCCGGGAATTTGGCCGGTTCGGCTGTAAGGAACGCGCCGATTTTATAATCCCGGTATTTGGGATGACGTTCGAGAAAATCAAAGACCCCGGCCATGGACACGGCGCTGTGGACGTCTAAAAGATAATTCTGGTCCTTGTATACCTGTCTCATGATATCCGCCGTGCGTTTGTCGCTGATAGTGACGGGATAGATCAGTTTCTGCATCTTATCCATGTCGTTGTCGAAAATGTACAGGATGCGCGGGATGTTATTGGGCTGTTTGACATTCATGGCATTGCTCAGGCAGTTATAGGTCCTTGTCACAGCCACCTGTTTTTTCATGTTCTTCAGCATCCGCACCATATAATTATTCAGGTTGTGGGGCGCGATGAACCGGGCGACAGGAAGGCCGCCGATATCCTTCTGGGCTAAAAAATTAGCGCCGATATGCCCGGCATTTCCCGTGGGTATGGAAAATATAACGGGTTCGGGATACTCCGCGATCTTGGAATAAAACCAGAAGGAGAACACTTCTTGCGGGATGAAACGGCCCCAGTTGATGGAATTAGCCGATGTAGGATTGAAGTATTTCATGTAATCGTCGTTCAGAGCTGCCTTGGCCATCTCCTGGCAGGCGTGGAAATCACCGTCCACCTCGATGTTGAAGATGTTCTCGCCCAGGGTGGTCATCTGTTTTCTCTGGATAGGAGTTACGCCTTTTTTAGGAAAGAGGCAGTATACCTTGATGTTCTTCTTTTTCCAGAAAGCTTCATTGATGGCCGGGCCCGTGTCGCCGCTGGTCCCCACAAAGACAACGATCCTCTTATTGGTCTTTTTCAGGAAATACTCGATGACGCCTGCCAGAAGCTGGGCCGCAAAATCCTTGAAAGCAAAGGTCCAGTTGTGGAACAGTTCGAGTATATAAATGTTCTGGTATAATTCCCTGACCGGGGCTTTGATCTTGCCGTACACTTTATGCACGATGGCCTCGAAATCCTTTTCCGGGATATCGTCAAAATAAGGGTATAGGATCCTGAAGGCCACATCTGCGTAGCGTTCCCCTTTCATGTATTTAATGAGGGTTTTGTCGTAATGGACGAAAGTTTCAGGCGCGAAAAGGCCTTTATCCGGTGCCTGGCCGGTGAACAATACTTCTTCTATGGAATACTGTTTGGGCTTTTTTATCTGGAGGAAGTAGTCGTTCAGGTTGATATACTTCATGTATTTACCAAGATATTCATTAAAAGAATGATTTCAATAGATTTTTATCGGACAGGACAGGTAGGCGGTCCAAGGACCATGTTTTTATTGACACTCGGATATAAAAATGTATATTATATGAATAATATTTAAGGCATCCAAAAAACTAATAAATTTTATCGTTGACCGGGGGCTTATTCCGTTCCCGCAGCCGTGAGGTGAGAAATGTTTTTAAAGAAGATATGGAATCCGGAAATGTACCAGGGAGGCATGAGGAAAAGGAATTATTTTGAGGGCTGGTATTACAAGGTGGTCAGTGCCAGTGAGAAACACAGCTGGATCGTGATCCCGGGCGTTTCTTTCGGGAAGGAGAAAAGCAAGGCTCATGCCTTTATCCAGGTCCTTTCCGCCGGTCACCCGCTTTCCCGTTATTTTATGTTCCCCATAAGCCAGTTCTCCTGTACCGGGGACAGGTCGGGTATCCGTATCGGAAAGAATTTTTTTTCCCGGAATAAGGTGATCCTGGACCTTCAGGAGAAGGACATCACCATCAAAGGCCGTCTTTTTTTTAGTAAGATCCGGATACCGGACAGGAGTTTGCTCTCTCCGGGGATCATGGGCTGGTATTCTTTTGTCCCGTTCATGGAATGTTATCATTCGCTCCTGAATCTGCAGTCCGCTGTTGCGGGCCGGCTGGCCGTAAATAAAAAACGGATCGATTTTACAGGAGGAAGAGGATACTGCGAAAAGAACTGGGGAAGGTCCTTTCCCAGTTCCTGGATATGGATGCAGAGCAATCATTTTAAAGAGAACAGGAACACGGCATTTACAGCTTCCATAGCAAGGATCCCCTGGATCACGGGTCCTTTCACGGGATTCTTTGTAATCCTGATGGGCCCTAAGAAGACCTACCGGATGGCGACCTATACAGGAGCCCGTATCATCAAACTCCAGGTGAGCCGGAGCCGCCTGTACATCACCTTAAAGGATAAGGATTATCTTCTGAACATCCGGGTCATCCGGAGGGATCACAGCGGGCTCAGGGCTCCCCAGAAAGGCGAGATGGTCCGCCCCATTCATGAAAGCATCAATTCAGAGATCAAGCTCTCATTATACGCTCTCAATGACGGCTTGATCTTCAAAGGTTCGGGAAATCATGCCGGCCTGGAGGTCATGGGGCCTGTATCCAATATCAGTCCTTACCCGGCATTTACTTCGAAATGAAAAGGGAAGTCCGGCATTTGTTCATGACCACAGCTGCTTTTCTTCCGATAGACCGGGCCGGGATAAAAAGAATAACTTGAAATAGGA
>JAQTRT010000031.1 GCA_028711675.1 bacterium
GTACCAAAATATTCTATACTGCCCTTTTCAGCTTCCATTTTACCGATAACCTTATGTTTGGCATTGATATCTCCTGTTATATGGAACTTACCGCCTTCTTTTACGGTAATATCAAGATTATTACTATCCTGATAAAAAACCACTTTTTTACCTGCAATCACATCCAAATTCAAATCAAATTTTTTAGAATCATTTCCCGAACCATACATCCCTTCAATAGGCCATGTAAAATCAAATCGGTCAAGCGTTATCTGGCCTGCTAATCCTATTTCCTCGGTATTTCCACGTATGACCAATGAAGCTCGCAGATTCCCCATAATATCATTTTCTTTCTTTTCAAAATAGATGCCTTTTTCGTCGAGGGTTTTAAAAATAAGATCGTAATTATCTATTTTATAATTACGCAATAATATTTTTCCTAATAAAGAAAATTGACCATTCCCGATCCGGCCTTTGAATTCATTAAGCATTATTATATTATTTTCTATTTTTAAATTTAAATTTAAACGATCTATTCTTTTAAATAAATTGAACGACCGGATTTCCAGGTTATTACCATAAAGTGATCCATTAATAAGAGGATCAGAATCATAACCTGAAAAAGAAAGTTGGCCTTTAATATTTCCTGATGCTTTTTTAATTGAGGATAGAAAAGAATTAATATTATTTATATTAAAATTATCAATATTTAATACATAATTAATCTGATTATCTTTTTTCCGGCCTTTAAATTTAAACCTGTTTTCTTCATATTCAAAAATCAGGTCAATAAGATGTGTATTGGAAGAAAAAGATATCTCACCTTGTAAACCATCTTTATCAGCTTTCATTATAGATATTGTATTCTTTTTAAAATTTATATCTTCTGTTATATCCTCTATGGATAACTGGTTGAAAAACAGGTCAATAATCTTTATGCGTACTGAAACTTCCTGATCAATAGTACTTTTAACATATATTTTACCGTTGAGCTGATTGTTAAAATATTGTATATTCTTTAATCGTACAACAGCATCACTAAAAAAAGTTCTATTTTTTTTATAAAAGTTATTGATATTACATATGATTTTTCCGTTCCCCATATCAATATTTAACTTTTTAAAAATCAACTTATTATCTTCATAAACAATAATTGTATAAAGGTTCGGGATGAGCATTGTATCATATTTAATTTGATAAAGATTTAAATCAGCATAGAATCTTAATGTATTTAATGGCCCACTTATATTAAGAAAACCATTACAATTAAATTTCAATTTTTCTGAAAAGGAAATATTTTTTAATTTATTGATAAAAGCATAAACATTAATTTTTTTATCTATGATCTGACCTTTAATATGTATTCCATTCAAAGCAATATCAATTTTTTTTGTTAATAAATCATAATAACCGTTACCTGATATCTGTTTATTCTCAAGCTGAAGCAATACTTTATAAAATTTAATTTTATTATTTTCTGTGTTGAAATTAATAAATAATTTGTTATTAAGATATTTTAATCTAGTATTTCCGTAAAAATCATAATATTTCCTGTTTTTATTTAAATTAGCATATAAATTTAAATCAATATCATTAAACATATGATTCATTTTTATCGAAATGGCATGATCCTGTTTATTTTTATATTTAAGATTTATTTTTAAAATATCATCTAAATCTAAAGTCGAGCTGAAAACATGATCTCTTTTTTTTGAATTAATTTTTATTCTTTTTTTAAATTTAATATTTTCAAGAAATCCGTTTATATTGTATAAATCATTCCCTCTGGCCGTAAAATGATAGGTTTGCTTATTATTTAATATGAATGAATAGTCCATATCAAATAAATTTTTCTGAAATAAGGATTTAAGGAATATGGTACTGATCAAATTGTTCTCTAAATCCAGGATAAGATCATTGTTAACTGTAAAAGTCCTTTTATCTGCTTTGAAATTTATTTCACCATTTAATTTCCCTTTTATATTATTATCAAGTTTAATGAGATCGGTCATATGACTGATATTATAATTTTTAAATAATATATATATTTTTAATACTTTTTTTCCCGGATCGAAAGATAATTTTGGATAAAATCTTTCACTGCATTCATAAGTTGAAAGTGACCATTCTGCATCATTTTTTTCCAGTAACCCTAAATATTTTTGAATTTTAAATTGATTAAAATTTAAATCAGAAAGCTTTACCAATATGTTTTTATCATCACTATAAATTTTACATTTTCCATTTATCGTATTTTCTTTAATCCTGAACTTATTAAAAACGATATCAAATAAAAAATTATCGCGGGAATAGTAATAACCAGAGGCAGTAAAAAACTCATCTTTACGAATCTGATACTTAATCTTGTTTATTTTAACTCCTACATTATATCCTTCTGCTTCAATATTAAAATCATCTCCTTGACTGGAATTCAGCTTTATCTTATAGTTATAATGATTATCCAATAAATGAGCTTGTATCGAACCTTTCACATCAAGCTTATCTTTTAGCTTAAAATTTTTCAATGCTATTTTTATATCACTAATATGGTCTCTTTTTAAAATTTCGCACAACAATGTCTTTTTATCATCCTGCAATTGCAATATTATATCTTTTAAATTCTGCTTTGATTTCAGAAGGAAATTAAAATCCTTGTTTAACGTTGTCCCATTATAATTAATTTCAGATAGATCACCTGATATACGTATATTATTATTTAACTGTCCTTCTGCACGTAGTAAAAAATAAACAGGGGGAAAAGAAAAATCATTAAATCTATCTATCTTTATTCCAGCCTCGATTTTAATCTCTTTGTCCTCAATATCTACCTCACTATTTTTATTCATAATCTTTAATCTTAAAATATTTTGTTTCGTTAAAAAATTAATAAATCCTTCATTAAAAATTAGTTTAAATGACTGAGAATTTGTTTGATCTGTCCGGGATGCGGGATGTCGTTTAAATATTAATTCAAGTTCATCCCATGATGTATTAATTTCATAGTCATTCACATATATTTTTGAGATACTTTTATCTAAGGATATCCTTCTTAATAATACATCCTTAATTTTTAAATATATTTTTATGGATCTTATTTTTATGTCTGGATTTTTTTCTTGATCAGTATAGGCAATTAAATCAGATATTTTAAATCCATTAAAGTATATGGGAGAAATGCCCTTAATTTCCACTTTTTTATTTAAATATTGAGAAACTTGGCTTGAAAGTGCAATTTTAAACTCATTTAATTTATTTTTAATGAATAAATATGACAAAAGAGACGCAAAAAACAGAAGAAATATCACTATAAACAGTAAAACTGAATCAATAATCTTATATTTCTGTTTCATCATAAAAGTATTATAATATAATTATAATTAAAATTAAATCAAATTTTAATGGTGCCTTTTTCATTTTTTAAGCTAAAAAGAATATTAAAAAAAGATATTTTTTTATACATTATCCGGATTCCCAATAAAAAAGTTGAAACTAAAAATAAAACATATATATTATTATCGAATTTTTTTAGGAGGATTGAAAAAATGGTAAAAAAATTTGTTTACTTTTTTGGCGGCGGAAAAGCTGAAGGTAATGAAAAAATGAAGAATCTTCTTGGCGGAAAAGGGGCCAATTTAGCTGAAATGGCCGGACATCCGGCTTTAAAACTTCCTGTACCTCCTGGATTTACTATTACTACAGAAGTGTGCACTTATTATTATGAAAATAAAAGGAAATATCCGAAAGAATTACTGAACCAGGTAAAAACATCTATCATCCGGATAGAAAAACTGACCGGAAAAAAATTCGGAGATACCAACAATCCTCTGCTCGTTTCAGTCCGTTCCGGTGCAAGGAAATCCATGCCCGGAATGATGGAAACTGTTCTGAACGTCGGCCTTACTGAGAAAACAATTCCCGGTCTCATCAAAAAAATGAATGGAAATGAACGTTTTGTCTATGATGCCTATCGGCGCCTGATCATGATGTATTCAGACGTTGTCATGGAAAAAGCGCAGGGTATCGAGCCTAAAGGTGATGATGCCGGTATACGCCGTCAATTGGAAAGGATCATGGATGAGAAGAAAAAAGCGAAAGGAGTAAAAGACGATACAGCTTTAAGTGCCGGTGATTTAAAAGAATTATGCAGGGCTTTTAAACAGAAGATCAAAGATGTATTAAATAAAGAATTCCCTGATGATGCAGATGCCCAATTATGGGGCGGAATCAGCGCTGTTTTCGCTTCATGGAATGGAAAACGTGCTATCTCTTACAGAAGAATAGAGAATATCCCTGATGAATGGGGTACGGCGGTTACTGTTCAAACCATGGTTTTTGGGAACACAGGCGAAAAATCAGCAACTGGCGTTGCTTTCACACGAAATCCCGGTAACGGAGATAATCATTTCTATGGGGAATACCTGATCAATGCCCAGGGTGAAGATGTCGTTGCCGGTATACGGACCCCTGCTCCCATTAATGAAAACAGTAAAGGTGAATACAATAAAAGCCTAACCACATTGGAACAAGCCATGCCTCAAGCTTATAAAGAACTGAATGACATTCAATTAAGACTTGAAAAACATTATCATGACATGCTGGATATTGAATTTACCATTGAAAATGGGATTTTGTATATGTTGCAGTGCCGCGTCGGTAAAAGGAACGGTCTGGCAGCAGTTAAAATGGCCCTTGATATGTATAATGAAAAACTGATCGACACGCGGACCGCTGTAAGCCGTGTGACACCCGCCCAGCTTGATGAACTCCTCCATCCTATCGTCGATCCTAATGAAGAAAAGATCAAAAAACCACTGGCCAAAGGATTACCGGCTGGTCCAGGGGGAGCATTTGGGATGATCGTTTTTACCGCAAAAGATGCTGTTGATTGGTTTAAAGAAGGCAAGTCAGTCATTCTGGTGCGTGAAGAGACCAATCCTGAAGATGTGGAAGGAATGCGTGCCGCCAAAGCCGTTCTGACTGCCAGAGGAGGTATGACCTCTCATGCAGCTTTGGTTGCACGAGGCTGGGGAAAATGCTGTATCGTGGGTTGTGCTGACATTCATATTAACCTTGAAACAAAACTAATGACAGTGAATAATAAAACTTTCAAGGAAGGTGATTGGCTTACATTGAACGGGACACGAGGATATGTCTATGAAGGGAAATTACCAATGGTCGACCAGAGCGCCAATAACCAGGTCTTACTGTCCTTTTTAAAGCTTTGTGATGCTGTAAAAAGACTTGGGATCAGAACCAATGCTGATACACCTGACGACGCCAAGAAAGCTTTTGAATTCGGGGCTGAAGGCATCGGCCTCTTCCGTACAGAACACATGTTCTATGGAAAAGGCGCTGAACAGCCTCTCTTCCTTTTAAGAAAAATGATCCTCTCTAAAACAGAAGCTGAAAGGAAGAAGGCATTAGATGAACTCTATCCATTCATAAAAGCTGATATAAAAGGGACACTTGAGGTCATGCAGGGTCTGCCTGTCACTATCAGATTATTGGATCCTCCTTTGCATGAGTTTGTACCCCAAAACAATCAAAAACGGATGGAATTGGCTACCAGTCTCGGAATCAGCTTTGAAGAGATCGAAAAACGGGCTGAAAATCTTCATGAAAATAATCCTATGATGGGACACAGAGGCGTTCGGTTGGGTGTGACTTATCCGGAAATAACAGAAGCCCAGATACGGGCTATTTTAGAAGCCAGTGCTGAACTTTTAAAAGCTGGCATGAAGGTCAATCCGGAAATAATGATCCCGGTCGTGAGTGATGTTAATGAGATCAAAGACCAAAAAGCAATAGCAGAAAAAATTTATAAGGAAGTATTAAAGAAATATGGCCTCAGCAAGATCACTCATTTACTGGGGACCATGATCGAAATACCACGTGCTGCTCTATTGGCCAACCAGATAGCTGAGTCAGCAGAATTCTTCTCTTTTGGGACGAATGATCTCACTCAGATGACTTTTGGTTTTTCGCGTGATGACATCGGTTCATTCCTGCCGGAATATCTTAAAAAGGAGATTTTACCGAACGATCCTTTCCAGATCATTGATTTCAGTGGTGTAGGAGAATTGATCCAGATCGGTATTGAAAGAGGACGGAGCGTAAGGAATAACCTGAAAGTCGGGATCTGCGGCGAACATGGCGGTGAACCAGAATCAGTTAAATTTTGCCATAAAGTAAATATGAATTACGTTTCCTGCTCTCCCTATCGCATACCGATAGCCAAGTTATCCGCTGCACAGGCTGTCCTGGAGGAAGGAGTAAAAATTAAAACTTCTGTTAAAAAAGGGTCCAATGCTTCACGGAAACCTAAAAAATCGAAAAACAAATCGAAAAGTAAAAAAAAATAAAACAATAAAATAAAAACCACGGATAAGCTGATATTTAAAAATATTAACTTATTCGTGGTTTATTTTTTTTATGAGGTAAAAAATGAAAAAACATATTGCTTTCATTTTAATTTTATTATTCTCTGTTGTTAATCTCCATGCCCAATTCATAGAATCTCAAATACTGGGAAGAGGCGGAATAAAATCCTTAGCCATGGCCAATGCCATTAGCGCAAAATCCGGTGAAAATGAGTTTTTTACCGAATCGCCGGCTTCTCCATCTGACTTGGAAGTACCTTATCTTTCATTAAATTACGGAGATATAACAGGTTTCAATAATTTCCTTAATATCTCTTATTCACATCCGACATTAAGGGGAGTGATTTCAGGCAATATTAAATACTTTAATGCTCATACCCAGAACAGTGGATTGAACAATGCTATTAATATTAATTTAAATTTTTCAAAAACATTCACAGAAAAAGTTTTTATTGGCTTAGGAATTAAATTCATTACCGCTGACTATTTTAATCAAAATAGTTCCGGATTTGGTGTCAATATCGGTGCGATATACCATTTTTATGAATATACCAGGAACAGAAGCAACAAGATACTTGAGAATATTAAAATCGGATTGTCTTTTTTAAATCTAGGATATCCTTTATCGTTCGATGATGATTTTAATGCTACACCTGTTACGATTAAAACAGGACCTTCTTTTATTTTGAATTTTTCACCACATATAAAGAATATATCATCATTAGATCTGGAATTTACAAAATTTAAGGATATTGATGTAAATATCGGTCTTGAAAATATCTTTTACAACAAATACATATTACGATTAGGTTATAGTATTGATTCCGCCTATCAGGATTTTTCAGGAGGATTGGGATATAAGTTTAAGATCAAGAACATCAATGCTGAAGCTGACTACTCTATTTGTTCTGTTAAAAAAGGGGATGTCCTTCATTATTTGGGAATGGAAATGCAGTTTGGGCAGAAGGATACGGAACCGCCTGCTACAAAAATTGATTTCAACCTGGAAGATGTTTCCCCGAATTATGATGGTAAAGCAGATTATCTAATCATCAAACCCCAGATTAATGATAATAAAATCCTAAAATCATGGGATATAAAAATAACAGATAATTCAGGGAACACGGTTAAACAGTATGAAAGCCCTGATCTTGATACATTAAAAGGAAAACTCACTTTCCAGAAAGTATTCACAAGACTGTTTGAAAAAGAAAAGGAAGCTCCGGTACCTGAAGAGATCATATGGGACGGTATTGATCAGAATGGCAAAGATGTACCAGACGGTTCCTATAAAGTCATTCTCACCGCCAAGGATGATAAGGAAAACCTCTCCTCTCCTGTTGAAAAAAGTTTTAATCTTGATAAAACTCCGCCAGAAGTTAAAATAACCTATGATAATAAAATTTTTTCACCTAACGGGGATGGTTCAAAGGACACGATAAAATTTAAATTCGATCTAAAAACAGAGAAGAATGACAATTGGTTCGTTAAAATAATAAATGCCAATAATGAGATTGTTAGATCTTATAAATGGAAGGGAAATGAGATCAAGGAAATCGAATGGGATGGCAAGGATAATCAAAATGCTCTTATTCCTGACGGGAACTATGATCTCATAATCGAAGGTTCTGATCCGGCTCAAAATTCTGTAAAAGCTAATGTCAATGGTATTACTTTAACAACTGCCAAACAAAGCATTGCTGTCAGTTCATCACTGGATGAATTTTCACCCAATGGCGATGGTAAATTCGATCAGTTGAAATTTGAATTATATAGTTCTGATACATCGGGTCTTGATAAATGGAAATTAAGTATCCGGAATGAATCAGGAGATGAAGTAAAAACTTTCGAGGGGATGTCTAAAATCCCCGTGGCTCTTGATTGGGATGGTACCGATAATAACAGTAATTTATTGATGGACGGAACCTATTTATATAAACTCGAAGCCTGGTATAACAGCGGAAATCATCCTGAATCATTTGTTAAAAAACTAAGAATAGATAATACACCCCCGGCTGTTGATTTGAACATTGATCCTATCGTTTTCTCCCCGGATGAGGACGGAATCGATGATACAGAAACGCTCAAACTTACTATCAAAGATTCTTCAGAAATAAACAAGTGGTCTCTTACTATTTTAGAAAATAATGATCAAACCACCTTTAAAAAGCTCGAACAACAAGGAATGCCGGCCACTGAAATAAAATGGAACGGATTAAGTGATAGCGGGAAATTGGTCCAATCTAAAAATAAATATTTTATTGTTTTTGAGATCGAAGATAAAACTGGTAATAAAGCAGTTATTAAAGGGAAAGAGATTAAAATTAGCACGGAACCGCCAGATATTGATTTTGATTATGAACCGCAGCTTTTTTCACCGGATGATGATGGTGAAGGAGATTTTCTTTCAATAAAGCTTTACTCCTATAATAACAAGAAAATCAAGAACTGGAAACTCAACATTTATCCGATCCGGAGCGGAAAGCGGGAAAGTTTATTCATGGATTTTTCATCCACAAACCTTCCTAATAAATCATTGATCTGGAACGGCAAGAATAAAAAAGGCGAACTTGTGGAAAGCGCCATGGATTATGAAATGGATTTTATCGTTGAAGATATTCTCGGTAATGTTAAGACCATAACCAAGACCTTGAATGTGGATATTCTTGTCATTAAAACCCCGTATGGTTTAAAGATTAAAATAAGTAATATCGAATTTGAATATAATAAAGCTGATCTCATCGGTAATGCTTTTAAAATCCTTGATAATGTAAGTAAAAAACTGAACAAATACATTACTTATAAAATCATTATTGAAGGTCACACAGACAGTATCGGCGGTGAAGAATATAATTTAAAGCTATCGGAAAAAAGAGCTGAATCAGTCTTTAATTATATGGTCGACACGGGAATAGATATGAATCGTTTAAGTAAAAAAGGCCTGGGCTTATCCAGGCCTGTTGCTCCTAATACTAATCCGGATGGCTCGGACAATCCTGAAGGCAGAGCCAAGAACCGCAGAGTAGAATTCCTGTTGGTTAAACCAGGAGCAAAAGTAACTCCGGAATAATAAAATAAGCCGTGGTTCAGGGAAGAGATGAACTTTGCTCTTTCATCCGCTGAACCACGGCTTATTTTAAACTTTTTAATATATCAATCTATCAGAATTTTAATTTTTTCAGTTTCTTCTTGGCTTCTTCCTCCGCTTTCCTCTTGGCTTCTTCTTCTGCTTTACGTTTTTCTTCTTCTGCTTTCTTCTTTAATTCTTCTTCTTGTTGTTTAGCTGCCTGTTCTGCCTTTAATTTAGCCTCTTCAGCTTGCTTTTTTAATTCCTCTTCCTTCTGTTTGACGGCTGTTTGAGCATCACCAATAACTTTTTTCTGTTCAGCACCGCTAAGATATTTTGCTTTGTCACCGAATAATTTTCCGGCATACTGATCCAGATACTTCTGAGCGAGATCATCCATACCGCCGGCTTTTGTCTTGAATTCATTCATGAATCTTTCTTTTAACTGTTTTTGTATCTTATCCAAGATATCAGCTTTCGCGAATTTGATCTTAATATCACTGATCGTATTGTAAACTAAGACCGGAAATTCAAGCTGACCAGACGAGTTAGCGACAGCTTTTGTGATCTCATTCTTATTATATTTCCTGTCAGCCAATAAATTTAAGGTATAATTAACGGCGGTATCGAATCCCGTATAACCTTTACCCTGCATTTTAAATTCTTTTCCGTCTACCTGAATATCTTCCGTAATAACCTTGCTATCCTGAATTTTAGCTATTGTTTTTAATTCATCGAATTCAAAATTCTTCGAGAGGAACTTCCAATCCAGGACGCCTTTAATAAAGCTCAGGTCCATATTGGCAAGCTTTTTTGTGAGATCACCGGCTTTTGAAGATGCTCCCTGGACCTTTGATGAATACTTCCCTGCTTTATCCAGTTTGGCCTGCTGATCAGCCAGCTGTTTTGATATTTTTTCATACGAAGCTAAAAGATTTTCCTGGTATTTATTGACCGATTTTGTAATATCCTGAGCCTGGTTCTTTAATTCCTCATAAGCCTGTATCCCATAAAATTTTCCATTTTTCAAGGCCAAATTAAAAACACCTGTAGGATTGAGAAGATTTTTTTTATCAAACAAAATCAATGAACCATCGATTAAAGTTTCAATATTAATATCCTTATCGGTTTTAACACCATTTTTCTTTTCAGTAACGCTTAAGCCAAAACCAGTGCTGATCTTTAAAGGCGCGTTTTCATAAATCTTGATATTTTCAATGATAAAATGGAGGTTATAAAGGTTATAGATCTCATTGAATTTTGGTGTTGCTGTATCTTCCAGTATTATTTTTGCATCTTCAAGTCCTATCTTACCTATTTGAAGATCAACAGGTAATTGAGATTTTGATATTTTAGGTAATGGTTTGGCTCCCGGCTTTTCAACTTTTTCCGGTTTAGGCGTCTCTTTTACTTTTGGTTGTTCCGGTAATTTTTTCGGTACAGGAGGGAGCATATCAGAAAAATTAAAAACAGCAATCTTATTTTCAATATACCGTTTAATATTAATTTCCGGCTTTTCAATGGTCAGCTTCTTAATGACCAGTTTTTTATGAAGAAGCTGCCACAGATCATATTGAAAAACAAAAGCATCGCAGCTTAAAAATGTCCCTTTTTGAAAATTAGGCCTATCAGAAATAGCCACCTTCTGGATGACTATTCCCTTGAACAAATTTAAACTTACTTTTTCAATCTTAACTTCTCTATGGAAGCGGATCTGCATCTGTTCGATAGCGATCTGTTTTACTTTTTCTGTGGGGAAAAAGACAAGCAGCAGTACAAAACCCACTATAATCAATCCAAAAACAGTCCCGATAATTTTAAATATCAGTTTGACACCTTTACCTATTTTAGAACTCATAAAAGATCCTCCTTTAATAAGATTTTTAACTAAGTACTAAATTTAAATATAAAGTCAATAATAATTTTATAAATGTATTTATCTTAATTTAAAAATTAATAAATTCTAGTAGTATTATAATCGGCTAAGAACCGGTTTTTACTCTTTTTCAAAAGGCATGGTTATGGTAAAGGTTGTACCTTTTCCTTCACCCTGACTGTAGGCAGAGATGTTCCCGTTCATCATTTGAAGGAACTTTTTAACCAATGTAAGACCTAAGCCGGTTCCCTGATACTTTTTTGAATATGGGTTCTGGATCTGTACAAATTCCTCAAAAAGCAGAGCCTGATCTTCAGGCTTGATTCCGATTCCTGAATCCTGAATGGCAATAAGCACTGACTCTTCAGTTAATTTTACATCAGTGATGATCACGCCGTTATCGGGTGTAAATTTAAAAGCATTGGAATACAGATTATAAAGGATCTGCTTCATACGTAATTCATCTACCCTGATATATATTTTCTTATCAGGGATATGATCCTTTAAATTTAGCTTTTTATCCTTCACCATCGGTAAAACAAAGGTTTTTGCGGTGTTGATAATGTCTTGAAGGCAGATTTTTTCCATATTAAGTTCAATTTTTTCCGCTTCGATCTTGGACATGTCTAGAATATCATTTATTAAATTCAGTAAATGTTTACCGCTATTCCAGATGTCACTTAAAAATTCTTTTTGTGTTTGATTTAAGATGCCTACTTTTTGGTCCATTAATAATTCCGAAAAGCCCAGAATAGCAGTAAGCGGGGTTCTGAATTCATGGGAAATATTGGCTAAAAAAATGGATTTTGCCTTATTGGCTTTTTGTGTCTCCTGATACAGACGGGCCAATTCAATATTTGATTTTTCAATATCCCCTTTTAATTTTTTGTGTTCGGTCATATCTGTCGCAATAAAGATATATCCAGAATGGACATTTTTCGCATCCAGCATTTTCGAGACCGTTAAATCAGCAATGAAAACGTTTTTATTCTTATTTTTTAATTCTAATTCCCGTCTGATGATATTTAAGATCTTTAATGATTCCAGGATCTCCTGAAAACGAAAAAGCGTTTTTTCAGGGAAAAAATCATTTATATTCATCTTATTTTCAACTTCATGACTCTCATATTCGAATAAAATCTCAGAGCCTTTGTTAAATTTTTTAATATTAAAATTATTATCGGTAATGATAATGCTGTATGTCCTGATACTGCTCAATAGATTATCAATAAATAATTCTGTATTTTTAATATCCTTTATCAAATCATATAATTTCGTTATATTTTCAATTACTACAAGAAGGTGGTTTGTATCTGTTTTTCCAACTGTATACCGGAACATCTTAAGATTGATTATCATGATCTTATTATCCCAGTAAAGGACCGTTTCATCTGATGCATACTTATTCGTAGATAAACAACTCTTAAATTTTTTTTCCAGTTTATTTTGAGCAATAAGAGGGGCCAGCTGAAGTATATCCTGTCCCTGATAACCATCTTCTTTTTGTTCAATAAAATCAAGAAATTTCTGATTGGCCCACAACAATTGATTCTTAGTGTTCACAATAAAGGCATATACATCCAGATGAAGGAATAAGGATTGCAGAAAAAAGGAACCGTGCTGCTGTAAAAGATCCATATATATCAAAATAACCATTTTTTTTATCAATGTCAAGGGGATTAAAGGAAATCATGGATTTATTTTTGACTTTAAATTAAAGTAATGTACTTTTAAATATGATAATCAATTCCTTTCTTGACAAGATCCGGCTTGCCGGTGTGGTAGGGGCTGGTGGAGCGGGATTCCCTACACATATCAAGGTCAGCAACCAGGTCCATTATATTCTGGCCAATGGGGCGGAATGTGAACCTCTTCTTCAGGTAGATCAACAGCTTATGACCTTTTATCCCGAAAAAATCATTTCCGGCTTGAAATACCTTATGCAGATGACCCAAGCGCGTTTAGGGATTATTGTTCTGAAAAAAAAATACAGGTCAGCTATAGGAAATTTAAAAAAATGTATTCAACCTTCGGATAATATTAAAATTAAATCCTTAAACAGTTTTTATCCCGCTGGAGATGAACATCAATTGGTCTATCAGGTCACGAAACGCACTGTGCCTGAAAACGGCATCCCTTTGCAATTAAATATAATTGTTAATAATATTGGAACACTGTTCCATATCCATGATGCTATCAACGATATTCCTGTTACAGAAAAATATCTTACGGTTACGGGTGAGGTTGAATACCCCAGAACCTTTTTAACGGCCATAGGCACACCGATCAAAGACCTATTAAACATATCCAGAGTCAAGATCCGGGATTATGCCGTCATCAATGGCGGGCCGATGATGGGAAAAATGGCAGATGTGGAGAATGATGTTGTTATGAAAACGACAAGCGGGATCATTGTTCTCCCTTCCCGCCATTATCTAGTCAGGAAAAAAGCAGAGAACATCAACAGAAGCATTAAACTGTCCAAAACACTATGCATCCAATGCCACACCTGCACGGAAAACTGCCCCCGGAACTGCCTGGGACATAATCTCAAGCCTCATCTTTTAATGAAAAAGATCGCGTTAGGACTGAATCAAATTAATGAAAATTTTAGCGATGCTTTTCTCTGCTGTGAATGCGGTGTCTGCGGTTATTACAGCTGCCCCATGGACCTTTTACCTGTCAAGGTCATCCAAAAGATCAAAAGCATACTGATGGAAAAAGGGATAAAACCATCCGGATTAAATAACAATCCCAAACCTGACAAGCTGTATGAGAAAAGACTAATCCCTACTGACAAGGTCATCAGCCGTTTGGATCTTTTGAAATATGTCCGTTTACACGCCCCTATGATGAAAAAAAAATACGAACCTGATACGGTAAGGATTCCGCTCAAACAGCATATCGGCATTCCGGCAATGCCTGTTGTTTCGGAAGGTCAAAATATTATAAAAGGAGACCTTATTGCAGATATTCCTGTTGACAAGACAGGTTCCAGGATACATGCTTCCCTATCCGGTAAAATTACACATATAACAGAAAATTTTATAGAAATTAAAAAATAATTGATTAAATTATATTATGTCAACAATTACAACATTGGGTTTAGTGGAATTGAACAGTGTTGCTAAAGGTATCTTAACCTGCGATACTATGGTTAAAAAGGCCGATGTGGAGCTTATCGAAGCCTATCCTGTTTGTCCGGGAAAATACGTCATTATCATCAGCGGAGATGTGGCAGCAGTGGAAAATGCTGTTCATGCCGGTATCGCTGCAGCTGAATCAAATTTTATCGATCAGATGGTCCTGCCCCGGGTACATGATCAGATCATCCCGGGTTTACTGGGAACATCTCAAATTCTGGATATCCAGGCTATCGGTATTCTGGAGACATTCTCTGTTGCTTCTACCCTTATTGCTGCGGATACCTCATTAAAAGCCTCTCATGTTCATATACTTGAGATACGCCTGGCCAAAGGCTTGGGTGGTAAATCCTTTTTTACAATAACCGGTACTGTTGCCAATGTTACAGCTGCCATAGAGGCCGGAAGCCATATTATCGCCAAGGACGGAATTCTGGTAAATAAGGAGATCATTCCTGATCCTCATCCTTCCTTGAAGCAACAGTTGTTGGAATGGTAAAATGGAATTAAATAAATTAATTCACGATATTACGGAACGGGTCTTGAGTGAACTTGAACAGGAGATAAAAAAAACAAATACAGGTTTATCCTCTCAACTTGAAAAAAGGAACTATACACCGCCGCTGCACGTTCAGAAAAACAAGACCCTCATTACTTCCCAGGATGTGATACAGGCCAGTAAGTCCGGTGTTGCGCTTGAAATTTATTCAAACAGCCTTATTACTCCTCTCGCCATGGATACAGCGAAAGAACGTAATGTTAAAATAATCCATCATAAAGAAACTTTAACCCAGTCCTATCCAGGGAAACTGAATAAAATCCAGAAAATCGCCATTGGTTCCGATCACGGCGGTTATGAATTAAAAGAAAAAATCAAGGACTATTTATATAAAACCGGTTATATGTATAAAGATTATGGCACGCATTCTAAGGCATCGGTCGATTATCCTGATTTCGCCATTGCCGTAGCCCGTGCTGTCGCATCCGGTGAATGCGATAAAGGGATCGTTATAGACGGCGCAGGCATCGGATCAGCCATCACCGCCAATAAAATAAAGGGTATCTTGGCTGCCGTCTGTCATGACCGGTTTACCGCTAAAATCGCCCGTGAACATGATAATGCCAACATCCTTACTCTCGGCTCCATGGTCGTTCCTGAACTGGAGGCTCATGAAGTCGTCCGTATCTTTTTAAGTACAGAGTTTGCCGGAGGACGCCATTTGAAGAGGATAGAAAAAATAATCAAGCTGGATGAAAACAAATAGGAGGGCGGATGATGCTCAATGAAGAGGATATAAAAACAATAGCTCAACAGGTCATTGAAAAAATATTACAATATGATACGGCACAAGGACCAGAGACAACTCCTCATCCGTCCTGTGAACAATCCGGTTCCGGTTGTCTTGACTGCGGAAAATGGTATTGTGTTGTTAAAAATAAGCTGGCCAGTGACAATATCATTCATGCTGGTGCAGACAGGATCAGTACGAACATCGGGATAAGTCATGAATCTATGAAGATAGCCCGAATGATAGACCATACCTTACTGAAGGCTGAAACGACCGTTCATCAGATTAAGACATTATGTTCAGAAGCCAGAAAATATAACTTTGCTTCTGTATGCATCAATCCGGGGAATGTTTCTCTCTGCAGTGAAGAATTAAGGGGAACCGAAGTGAAAGTCTGCACGGTCATAGGATTTCCTCTGGGTGCTACCACAACAGAGACCAAGTCCTTTGAAACAAGGGACGCTGTCGCCAATGGTGCCCAAGAGATCGACATGGTCATCAATATCGGGCTCTTAAAATCTAAACAGTATCACAAAGTGGAAGATGATATCCGGGCCGTTGTCCAGGCTGCCAAAGGGAATACTGTTAAGGTCATACTGGAAACAACCTTATTGACTGATGATGAAAAAATAAAAGCGTGTCAATTATCAAAATCAGCCGGGGCAAATTTTATCAAAACATCGACCGGTTTCGCTAAAGGAGGCGCTACTGTTCATGATGTGGAACTGATGCGCAGGACAGTAGGTTCGAGCATGGGTGTTAAAGCGTCAGGCGGAGTAAAAAACCTCAGTGATGCCC
>JAQTRT010000278.1 GCA_028711675.1 bacterium
AATATCACCAGTCCCGGTACAAGTTCTTTTATGACAACACGTTCAACGACTACGGGTTCGTCAGTATCAAGAATAACGATTACGTGGGCCAGGGCGATTTCCTGTTCAACACGCTCAAGATGAAGGACCTGGCCCTGTTCGAAAATCCCGACATCATTTATTTCGACAACCAGAACAATGAGATCTATTCCTACAGCTTTCCCACGATGGGAATAAAGAAAGTGCTTTCCGACAGTGCCTTGTTCAGGCTGAGCTACTGATGAAGAAAAGGCCTTCCTTACTGCTGATCAATCCCTGGGCTTATGATTTTGCCGTTCATGACCTGTACAGCAAACCTTACGGTCTCCTGAGCCTGGCTGCTAATTTACGGAAAGCGGGGTTCAGCCTCAGCTTTCTCGACTGCATGGACCGGCAGGACCCTTATTTCCGGAAGAACCGGCTGGTCAATGAGAAGCGGTACGGCACAGGCAAGATATTCCATGAGGTTATCGAAAAGCCGGAGATCCTTAAAGATATACCGCGTTATTATAAAAGGTACGGCCTGCCGTACAGCGAGGTAAGGAAGAGACTGGAAGAGCTCTCCCGATCCCCTGTGCGGGCTGTACTTGTCTCATCCATGATGACATACTGGTACCCGGGCGTCTTCGATATGATCAAACTGGTCAGGGAATATTTCCGCGATACGCCTGTCATCCTGGGCGGGCTATATGTGAACCTGCTTCCGGACCACGCCGGAAAATATTCCGGAGCAGACCATGTGCTTACAGGAAGCCATATCCCTCACCTTATCAGGGAAATATCCGTACTCCTGGGACACACGCCTGGCGGTCAGGACAGCACTTTTGAGGAAGAGCCTGCTTTTGATCTTTATGATCAGCTCACATACCTGGCTGTCATGCTCACCCGGGGCTGCCCTTTTCACTGTTCTTACTGCGCTTCCGGACTTCTCCATAAGGGCTTTTCGGTAAAAGATATCGGGCGTGTCCGGGAAACAGCCCTTTATTATATGAATGAATTCCGGGTCAGCGATATCGCCTTTTACGATGACGCGCTTTTATTCCGCTTCAGGTCGGTGCTGAAAAAGTTCCTTGAGCCGTGGAAAGGCAGGGACATCAATTTCCATACGCCCAACGGCCTGCATCTCTGCATGATCGACCGTGAGAAAGCCGAATACCTCTACCAGTATAATTTTAAAACCCTGAGGCTGAGCCTGGAAACCAGCGACAGGACCCGGCAGAAAGAGACAGGCAGCAAGGTCTCGAACCGGGACTTCGTCCGGGCTGTGGGACATCTGCGAAAAGCGGGATTCCAGGCCAAAGACCTTGATGTGTATATCCTGGCCGGTTTCCCGGACCAGACCGTGGAAGAAGTGAAAAAGAGCATGGATTTCGTGAAAGAGAACGGGGCTACACCCAGGCTTGTGGAATATTCCCTGATCCCGGGAACAGCGGATTACCGCAGATATTTCAAGGACATGTTCATCGATCCGCTCCTGCATAATAATTCTATATTCTGCCAAAAGTATGGTCATTTTTCATATGAAAACCTGACGGAATTGCGCGAATACGCGCGAACGTGAATTTTTTTGCATAGACATTATTCTTCCTGTTTTTTGTATACTATTTATACATGATCTCCCGGCCTGCTGACAGGCATCCTCCAGCTCCAAAAATATAAATTATAATTACTTATATTATAAGGGATTATAACTCACTGTTCCCCGGCCTCTGGCATACTTTATGCATTGTACTATTACAGAGAGGCAGGATATGAAAGATATAAAAGAGATCGAGAATAACTACTTGTACTACATCCGTAATATCAATTATTACCCGCTCCTTGATGAAAAAGAGGAGAAACGACTGGGTAAATTGATCAGGAAGGGCGATATTCATGCCAGGGACAAGCTCATCAAATCCAATCTCCGGCTTGTCATCAAGATCGCTATTCAGTATTACAATTACAGTACCAATCTTAACCTGATGGACCTTATCCAGGAAGGGAACATCGGCCTCATCAAGGCCGTGGACAAGTTCGATTACCGGAAAAGGACACGGTTCAGCACGTATGCCAGCTGGTGGATAAGGCATTACATCATCCGGGCTGCCATCCGGAAGGAATTCCAGATCAATCTTCCCAATGCCAAGTGGGAGCTCATCCTGAAGATCGAAAAAACCATCAATGACCTGTACAAGAAGTTCAACCGCATGCCGTGCCTGACCGAGATCGAAGATGAACTGGGCATCAACGTGAACAAGATCAAATCCATCATTGCTTATATTTACCCCATCATGTCGCTCGAGACCAATATCGGGATGGACAGCGAGCTGGTGCTTATGGACCTTCTGAGCTCCAACAACTACAACCCGGAGAACCTCACCTTCGACAAGGACCTCATCGAATACGAAGGACGCATTCTTAATACCCTTATGGAGAACGAAGCCAAGGTCCTGAACTATGTTTTCGGACTGAACAACTGCAAGAAGCTCACGTTACGGGAGATAGCGAAAAAGATCGGATTGTCCGCGGAAGCGGTCCGGCAGATCAAACTTAAAGCCCTGGACAAGATTAAACGGGAATACACTGAGCTTAAAGATTATTTGACTAACTGATCGTTATTGCGTGAACCCCGGAACTGGCATCCTGCCCTCCTAGCTGGTTCCGGGGATTTTTTATACGGCCCCCAAACCTCACGATTTTTATTGAAACTCCGGTTTAATTCATTACATTACTTCCATGAAAAAGATCAGGTTCCTGCTCGAGTATTTTTTCCTTATGGTTTTCACGTACTTTTTCAGACTTTTCCCCCTTTCCTTCAACCTTTGGCTGGCCCGCGGCATCGGCCTGCTCCTTTTCAGGGTAAACAAGACGCACCGGAACAGGGCTCTGGAGAATCTCCGCTTTTCTTATCCCGGAAAACCCGAACCGGAACTGTATAATATTGCCCGGAAAACGTATGTAAACCTGAGCAAGGTCTTCATGGAATTCCTGGTCATGCCCGGATTGAACGGGAAGTATTACGGGACAAGAGTGAAGCTCATCGGCCGGGAAAACCTGGACAGGGCTTTAAGACAGAAAAAAGGGATCGTAGCCATTTCCGGGCACCTGGACAACTGGGAGCTTCTCGGCGCCATACTGGTCCGGTCCGGTTATCATCTGGACGCAGTTTACCATCCCATGAAGAATCCGTTCTCAGACAGGTTCTTCAACCGTATCCGGGAGAAAACCGGTATAAAGCTCATCTCCATGGATAATCCTTTGAGGCCCAGCTTGCGCGCCCTGAAAGAGAACCACATGCTCGGGCTTATCGCGGATCAGGACGCGGGCAGCGACTCGGTCTTTGTCCCGTTCTTCAACAGGCTTGCTCCCACCTACAAAGGGCCTGCGCTTTTCAGCATCAAAACAGGCGCTCCCATGATCCTCATCACGCTGGTACGGGACGAAAAGGATAACCATACGATGTATATCAGCGAACCGCTAAATGTGAAGGTCACGGGCGACCTGAAGCAGGACCTGTACTACAACACGAAATTATGGTCTGACGAGCTTGAAAAGTGGATAAAGAAATATCCCGAGCAGTGGTACTGGGTCCACAGAAGATGGCACTCCAGGCCGAGATAGAAGAATATAACAAAGGTAAGCGGCTTAAAATTCATATGCATTACCGAGGGAGGTTGTAAGCCGGGATACGGCATCTTTTGCTTTTTTTAAATGTCTAGTTAGATATTATCTTGTTTTTTAAATAGCACTGCTAACTGTAAACCGATGATTGTTAAAGCAGTTAATATTATTTGTAATACTTCATACCCTCATGGACTTCATATATTAAAATGTTAACTATAATTTAATATAACATATTATCTGGAGGATGTCCATGGAAAAAACAGTTGAACAAGCAGTTAAATTTGAATTAAAGAAAAGATTCAAACGAGCAGT